>JANYFS010000484.1 GCA_025359705.1 Deinococcales bacterium
CGGAACTACCCCACTAAAGGTCGCCATCATCGCCAGTTCCCACTCGTAAATGTGGCTACCCTCGGCGCAAATCACCTCGTGACCGCGCTGGGTATGCAGCGCAATAGCGACTTGGTTGGCCATCGTGCCAGAAGGCATAAACAGCCCCGCCTCAAAGCCCATCAAGGTTGCGGCTTCCCGCTCGAGGGCCATCACCATGGGATCTTCGCCGTACACATCATCGCCCACAGGGGCCTCAAACATGGCGCGGCGCATGGCAGGAGTGGGTTGAGTCACGGTATCTGAGCGCAAATCTACGCTTGGAAATGTTGGGGAGTGGCTTGACATCGCTTATATCCTAACCCACAGGGCAGTAGGGATCAAAAAAGAGCGCAAGATCTGCGCCCTCGAGAGACTATTTTTGGGTTTAAAATTTTATTTGGCAATCTCTATGGCTCGAGACTCGCGTACCACTGTCACCTGAACTTGACCGGGGTATTCCATATCTTGCTCGATGCGGCCTGCAATTTCACGGGCCAGCAAAGTGGCTTTGGCATCGGTGACGCGCTCGGGTTGCACAATCACCCGCACTTCACGGCCCGCTTGGATGGCGTATGCACCCGACACACCAGGAAAGGAAATGGCAATCTGCTCGAGCTGTTCCAAACGGCGAATATAAGTCTCGAGCGATTCACGACGCGCCCCAGGCCGTGCGGCACTGATCGCATCGGCGGCAGCTACCAAAACACCAAACAGGGTTTCACTGTTTTCGGGATCATGGTGGTGGGCAATTGCGTCGATCACCTCGAGGGGTTCCCCAAAGCGCTTGGCTAGGCTGATCCCAATGTCCACATGGCTACCTTCGATTTCACGGTCAATGGATTTGCCGATGTCGTGAATTAAACCCGCACGGCGGGCCATCGCCTGATCCAAGCCCAATTCGGCAGCCAAAATCCCTGTGATATGGGCCACTTGAATCGAGTGCTTCAGCACATTTTGCCCGTAGCTGGTGCGGAAATACATCCGACCCAACAGTTGCAACATGCCTGGCTTGAGGCCCACCACACCCGCCTCGAGCGCCCCTTCTTCACCTTGCCCATGAATGAAGGCTTTCATGTCTTCTTGGGCGCGGTGAACCACTTCCTCGATGCGGGTCGGGTGAATCCGCCCGTCTTGCACCAGTTGCTCGAGGGCATGTTTGGCGACTTCGCGGCGAATCGGGTTGAAGCTCGAGAGAATCACCGCTTCGGGGGTATCGTCGATGATCAGATCAACCCCCGTCAGTTGCTCGAAGGCCCGAATGTTGCGGCCCTCGCGCCCAATGATCCGCCCTTTCATCGAGTCGGCAGGAATCGGAACCACCGAAACCGACATCGCCGCGCTGGTTTCGGAGGCCGAGCGCTGAATGGCCTGTGCGATGATATTTTGAGCCTTTTTCTTGGCCTCGAGATTGACCTTTTCCAAAGATTGGCGCACCCGCAAAGCCCGCTCTTCCTCGAGCGCTTCCTCGAGATTTTTGAAGATGATCTCTTTGGCGGCCTCGTTGGACAAACCTGCCACCTCAAATAGCTTGGCATCGGCGGCCTTGATTTTCTCCTCGAGCGATACCGTTTGCTCTTGGATATGCAGAAAATCCCGTTCGATTTTTTCCTCGATCTGATCGAGTTTAATTCCCCGACCATCGAGTTGCTCGGCACGGCGGTTCAGCCGCTCGAGTTCTTTCTTCAGTTCTTCCCGCTCCGAACGCAATTCTTCCCGCTCAGATTTGACCGTAGCCCGCTCGAGCTTGAGATTTTCCCGCATACTCTCAATATTCTCTCGAGCCTGTTTGCCTTCCGTTTCCAACCGACTGCGCCCATCCTCGAGCAAACGATTTACTTGCCGTTCGCCTTCTTCGCGCAAACTTTCCCGCAACCGATCTGCATTGTCTTTGACCCGCTCGGCCTCTGCTCTGAGCCGTTCGGCTTCGGTGCGAATCTCGCTGGCTTCACTAAAAGCCAAGCGTTTGATGTCATCTGCTTCTTTTTGCGCTTCGCGCTGCACAGAATCATCAAGTACACGACGTTCCTCGAGACCTTTTAGCTTTCCGCGCTCTTCGCCCAGAAGCTCTCCAATCCCTTTTCCCCGCCCATAAAAGACCCAGCCACCCACCGCCGCTCCGAACAGAAGGCAGAGCAGGAAGTAGAAAAAATCCATGCTCCTCCTTTTGTGTTTTGTTGCCCTTCACCCTCGAGCCTGCCTCAAAAAAAGCCAACTCGAGAATCAAAATTTTAAAACCTTACAAAACGCACCTCATACTTTATCACTCCGAAAGATGAGCCTGCCCTCGAGCCTCTAAACCTCAATTTCAGAAAGGTTCCAAAAAGGTTTCAGAAAGGTTCAAGCATTCAAGCCCCTATGTGCAAAAGTATGCAAGCATACTGAATGTCGTGACCCAATTCCCCAATTCAAAAAAGACAGACCCAAATGGATCTGTCCCCTAGAGCGTTTCCCGCCTTTATTCCCGATTATTCCTGTTTATTCTTCGCCGCCATCCGCATCATCATCATCGTCAGAATCCTTGCCTTTGTCCACGTCTTTAACGGTGGTGGCAGGGCGAGATCCCGAGCGGATCGCCTCGAGCGCACGTTCGCGGATTTCGTTTTCCATAGCGGGGTTTTCGGCGATGTATTGGCCCGCTTTCTCTTTGCCTTGCCCAATTCGGGTTTCATTATACGAATAAAAGGCTCCTGCTTTCTTGATGATTCCCAGATCGGAAGCCACCATGATCAGGTCGGACAACTGGTCAAAGCCTTTGCCGTAGATCAAATCCAGCTCGACTTCCTTGAAAGGAGGCGCAATTTTGTTCTTTTCGACCCGAATTTTTGCCACGGCAGCATTTTCACTGCCTTTACCAATTTTGCTCACCCGCATCCGCACCGAAGAATAAAACTTCAGCGCACGTCCACCGGTGGTGGTTTCGGGATTGCCGTACATTACCCCAATTTTTTCGCGGACTTGGTTGATAAAAATAGCCGCAGTATTGGTTTTGGACAGAAGTGGAGTCAGTTTCCGCAAGGCTTGGCTCATCAAACGGGCTTGTGCGCCCACGGTTGCGTCGCCCATTTCCCCTTCGATTTCGGCGCGTGGCACCAAGGCCGCCACCGAGTCCACCACAATGATGTCCACCGCACCCGAGCGCACCAGCAGCTCCATAATCTCGAGGGCTTGTTCGCCCGAATCGGGCTGGGAGATCAGCAACTCGTCGATATCTACACCCAAAGCGCGGGCGTAAATCGGATCGAGAGCATGTTCGGCATCAATAAAAGCCGCCGTGCCACCGCCTTTTTGCACTTGGGCCACAATACTCAGGGCCAAAGTGGTTTTACCGCCCGACTCGGGGCCGTAAATCTCGGTGACACGGCCCTTGGGAACGCCGCCTGCGCCCAAGGCCACGTCCAAGCTGAGGCTGCCTGTGCTAAAGGTTTGCACATCCATTTTGGCATTATCGCCCAGCTTCATAATCGAACCCTTACCAAAGTTCTTTTCGATCTGGCTCATGGCAATGTCGAGGGCTTTCTTCCGATCTGCCGCCGTGGTACTGGCTTCGTTGATATTTATGGTTTTCGGCTTTTCTTTACTCATTGGTGAGGTCTCCTTGTTTGGTTTTCCGTTTTCCGTTTTCCGTTTGGTGATTTGTTATTTGTTTACCCTCTTACGCTTGATCACTTCAGGAATCGAAACCGCTTCACCGTCTTATACTCTGGCCCAGATTTATGCAAAGTGGACTGAATTAAACGGAACTCGGTGGCGAGCCATGAGTCCTCGAAAATGAGTGGCTCGAGGCGGGGGGCTGGGCCTTTTTTGCGGGCTAGGGTGATGTGGCCTTTGAAGACTTGATCCTCGAGGGGGACGGGGCATTTGGCGCGAAGCTCTTGGGCTACTGCTTCGAGGGGATCGATGTGGGTTTTGGGATCTTGGCCCTCGAGCAATTCGAGCAATTCTGATTTGACTGATTCCGATTTCACAAACCAGACTCGAGGGGAACCGGTGTTGGGATGGTAGCCTGTGCCACGCAATTTTAGTTCGAGGGGGGCGTGGTTGCGGCCTATTTCGTTGCCCAAATGGGTCAATTTTTTGAGGATGTCCTCGCTGACCCCCAACTTACCCGATTTATCGAGGGGCATATCGCTGGGTAGATAAGCCAAGGTGATCAGCAAATGTTCGGCCTTGACGGGTCGCCAGTTGCCGCGCAATTTGGCTTGGGCGGCTGCCAGTGTTTCGCAGACCGATTCGGGCAAGGTGATGGCGTAAAACAACCTCACTCTTTATCCGCCGATTTGTTTTCAGATTTGCCATCAGATGCGTTTTCAGATATGCCCTGAAATTCACCATTCAAGGCACGAAAAAGACCCATCAGGGCAAACTGGCTGGCCCGTTCTTTGATTTGCCGAGGTACGCCTGCCCAATTGACCGAATGTACTTTTTGATGATTTGGTCCCACCACAGCCAGATAAACCAAACCCACCTCTGTACCTTCGCTCGAGTCCAAAATACCCACGCTCGAGAGACCCCAGGTTGCGCCCAGTTCTTCCCGAATGTATTTTGCCAGCTCGAGGGCGGTTTGTTCCGAAACCAAAGAATGTGCCTCGGTAACGGGGGTAGCTCCAAAATGGGCCTGAATGTGGGGGGTTTTGGCGACCACTCCACCCAAAAAGGCGCTCGAGGGGGTATTGCTCAGGCTGTCGGCAATCAAGCCACCACTCGCAGTTTCCGAGACAGCCACGGTTTCACTGCGCCCCTCGAGCAGTTTTAAAACGGTGCTTGCTAAGGTTTCATCGTCACGACCAAAAATGAAGCGCTCGAGCAGGTGTTCCACTTGAGCCAGCACGGGTTGGGCCAGAGCAGTTGCCGCCTCGAGGGTGCTGGCACTGGCTGCCACCCGCACATCCACCCCTGTGCGCCGTGCGTAGGTTGCCACCGATGGATTGGCAGCTTGAGTCAGTTCACTGCCCAGCATTTCGGCAACATTGCTTTCGCCTATTCCCGAAGTATGCAAGGTGGTATGAAAAAATGCTTGCTGGGGCAGCTCGAGGCGGGGCAAAACCTGCTCGAGCCACATCCGTTTCATTTCGGAAGGTGGGCCAGGCATTGCCACAATCACTTTGGCAGTTTCGCCTGTACCACTACCCGTACCTATTTTGACCATCCAACCAGGCGCAGTTCCAACAGGGTTAGCCAAGGTTTCGGCGCTGGGAATCAACCAAGCTTGCTTGCGGTTGCTTTGGGGCATGACACGGTTTCTTGCCGTGTACATTCCCTCGAGATGGGAAAGGAGCTGCGCGTCAACATAAGGCGTTTCGTTCAGCACTGCTGCGATCCCTTCTCGAGTTAAATCGTCGTCGGTGGGGCCAAGGCCACCGCCCAAGATGATCAGGCTCGAGCGAGATAGGGCCAGACTAAGGGTTTGTTGGAGCCGCTCGAGGTTGTCCCCCACGGTACTTTTATGATGCAGAGTAAAGCCATACTTCTTTAGCTCACCCGCAAGATATGCCGAATTGCTGTCCAGGATTTCTCCCAAGAGTAATTCGGTTCCCACACTAATTATTTCTGCTGTCAACGTAAACACCTTGCTCGAGTATAGCCTAAACTGATCCTATTCGTCTACAGGGTGGGTCGCTGCGCTCGAGGGTAAGCGGGTATTAGCGCAAGAGGGTAAGGGGATAAGAAAAGACTTGCATTTAATGGAGGCAATGCTGCTGTAAGTTCAAGACAAGCGGAGCCAGCCCGTCAGGTGCAATTTTGGCTCCAAGATAGGGTGAAATAAAGATTGTGTGGCTCGAGGTTTTTATACTTTACGAAAAACAAAAACCCAAACTCACTCCCCTACCTCCGAGGAAGCCACACATACCGCTGCTCTGGGGCCAGTTTCAGCCGCTCGAGCCATAGATTTTCCAAAGTTTCCAAGTTCTCGAGATTGTTGTCGAAAGTGGGTCTTTCGCCCTCGAGTTGGTCTAGGATTTCAAAAACAAACGTGTCTGGGCCATCTGTTTTCCAATCGTGGAGCAGGTCTTTGTTGGCATGTGATCCCGTCTCGAGTTCAAAACGGTGGCGGTTCAGTGCGGCGTTGAGGTCGCGGCTCCAGGCCAGCAGGTTGCGGCTCGAGGGGATGTGGCGCACTGCATAGACTCCGCTGAGTGGGGCCACCCGCACGGTGGATTTGGGTCTCGAGTTGGATTTAGCTGCACTCATGCTTCAGGGATGCGCCAGTACAAACCGCCACCTCCTTCGCGGGCCATAAAACCAAAATCCACCAAGCTGCGGCGCAAACGAGCGGTATCGTCGCTGAAAACCCGTAACAGGTCGTTGAGTTCGCGTTCGGTGTAGCTGGTTCCCAGCTCGAGGGATTCTAAAACATAGCGCAGCACAATCAGGTACTTCTTTCGCTGGGTTGGGAAGTTGGTGATACGGCCTTCGTTATCCAAAAAGCTCAGCAAGATTTTGCGGTCTGGGGCATCTGCGGCAACGGGTGGGGCCAAGTCGGGGAGTTTTTCGTGCTGCAAGAGTTGGCGGGTCAGTTTTTCGATGGCTTTGGGCAACAGGGTATACAGGCTGTAATGTCCGCTCGAGCGGGATTCCACCAGCCCCGCTTGGGCCAAACGGCTGAGGTGGTGTGAGGTGGTGGACATGCTCAGGACCAGATTGGCGGACAGTTGCTCCACCGTGAGCGGCCCTTGGGCCAGAAAACCCACGATTCGCAAGCGGTTGGCATCGGCTAGGGCTTTGAGAATGTTGAGGACTTCCGAATGCAGTTCTGAAATCTCAGGTTGATTTGTCTCGAGTTGATTTGGTGTGGGCAGGTTTAATTCGGGTTGGTTTAATTCGGTCATGGTGTTCCCTCGAGCGGAATGATTCTTAAAAACCATTTCGATACATGTCGAAATGGTAGCAGATTTTGGCGGCTCGAGGGTAGGTGTAATGGCTTACTCGAGGGCAATTTTTTTCAAGATCGCACTTTGGGTCGTTTTTAGGGTCGGGCAGCGCCCGACCCTATTCGCATCAAGCTAAGAAATGTAAGATGCATCAAAGATTATGTTTAGGATTCCAAATAAAAAGAAAGATTGGGTTTGTTGTTAGTTTATGCAGTTAAACATCTCCCTGTCTAAAAAACGACATTTGCGATCACATTCGAGACGAATAATGAACAACGAATAAACTCTAAACTTTCTTTCGACGCTTTAATAGCATAAAAGGCTCACTACCAATCAAAAAGAACAAAGTCAAGCCAGAAATCACATCCACAACTTTAGTGGGCATACCTAAATTCAATTTCAGCACATCACCACTGGCAAACACAAAGCCCATCAGCAAAGAACTGAGGATAACGGTCAGTGGGTTGCCGCGTGCCAGCCACGCCACAATAATGGCAGTAAAGCCGTAGCCCAGCGAGATTTGGCTGGGATCGAGCAGGCGGTTGTGGATGCCTGCCACTTCGCCCACCCCTGCCAGCCCTGCTAAGCCGCCCGAAATCAGGGCCACCCCAAAAATGACTTTGCTGCTCGAGATACCCGCATATTGCGCGGCCCTTGGGTTGCCGCCCACCACTTGTAATTCATAACCAAAGCGGCTGCGAAGCAAGACAATTTGCAGGATCACACTCAAAATCAAGCCCAAAAGCAAAGTGATCCAGTGAATGTAGGTTCCTGGAATGAGTGGCAAAATCGCCCAGTCTGGAAAAGGGTCGCTGCGGTTGTAGCCAAAGACCGTTTTTCCCTTCCAAGGGCCACCAATCAACCACAGCAGCAAAAAGGTCGCTACATAATTCAGCATCAATGTGGAGAGGATTTCTGAAACGTTCAGGCGCTGGCGCAAGAATGCGGGAATCCAGCACCACAGCGCCCCGCCCACAAAGCCAGCCGCGAACATTGCGATTATGCCAACCGCGCCCGATAGCGGCGAAAATAGGGCCACCCCACCCGCGCAGGCCGCGCCCATTAAAAGTTGTCCTTCGGCCCCGATGTTAAAAAACTTGGCCCGAAACGCCAAACTAAGGCCCGCACCAATTAGGAGTAGGGGAATTGCGCGGCGGATGATTTCAGCAAAGCCCGCCCAATCGCCAAAAGTTCCCTTGAGAATGGCCCCAATTGCCTCGAGTGGATTGACCCCAAAGCCCCAAATCACCAAGCTCGAGGCCAGTGCTGCCAAGATCAGGGCCACGCTCGAGACCAGGGCCACTTTGTAGCGCGGTGGATTGAGGTCAGGCTCAAGAAAACGCATCATAATTTACCCCTCATAATTACCGCTCATAAGCTACTACCTGCCATCAAAGCCCCAATTTGGTTGCGGTCAGCGGTTTGGGTTTCAAAAATCCCTTTGATCTTGCCGCTGTGCATCACCGCCACGCGGTCCGAGAGCAGTAAAATCTCGTCTAGGTCTTCGGAAATCAGCAGCACGCCAACCCCTTTTTCCCGTGCCTCGAGCAGGGTTCGGTGTACTCCTTCGGTCGCCCCCACATCCAGGCCGTGCGTAGGATGAATCGCTAAAATCAGCTTGGGATCGCCGCTTAGCTCGCGGGCCAAGATGATTTTTTGGATATTTCCGCCCGACAAGGTTCTGGCCCTTGTGTGTGGGCTGGGGGTAGCGATGTCGAAGCTGGAAATCCGCTCGAGGGCAAAGGAAAGCATGGCTTGAGGATTGAGAAATGTCCCGCCCAGAGGGGCTTGGGCATAGCCCCGCAAGGCCAAATTGTCCATCACCGAAAGCTCTGGCACAATGCCTTGTCCGATGCGGTCTTCGGGAATGTGGGCGATGCCTTTTTTGAAACGTTGATCGGGTAGATCTGATGCAATCGAACTGCCTAAAAAGTGAAGTTCTCCGCTCGAGCCAGTTCTTAATCCCGCCAAAACCTCAGCCAGCTCGAGCTGACCATTGCCCGAAACCCCCGCAATCCCCAAAATCTCGCCTGAATTCACATCAAAAGAGATATTTTTAAGTGCCTCAAGCCCTTGGTCGGAGTTGGCGCAGATATTTTTAACCTCCAGCAAAATCTGCCCCGCTTTTTGCACGGTTTTGCTGCGCTCGAAGGTGACTTCGCGGCCTACCATCATCCTCGAGAGGTCGGCTTTGGACAGCCCCCCAATCGCTTGTGAGGCGACCACTTTGCCTTTTCGCAACACCGTAACGCGGTCACAGATCGACAAAACTTCCTCGAGCTTGTGACTGATCATCACCACTGCCAAGCCCTCCAGCCGCAGTTGAGCCAGCACCTTGAACAGTTGTTCCACCTCGAGCGGGGCCAGTGCTGCGGTGGGTTCATCCAGAATCAGAATCTGGGAACCGCGTGCCAAAGCGCGAAGTAACTCGAGCCTTTGTTTTTCGCCTGCCGAAAGTTGCCAGACTGGAACATCGGGCGAAACCGCTAGGCCGTAGCGCTGTGAAATCTCGAGGAAGCGCTTGCGTAAGCTGTTTAGCTCGAGCAGGGCCCCAGTAGTTAGCCCCAAGGCCAAATTCTCGAGCGCAGTGTGTTTGGCAACCAGCAAGGGATGCTGCGGAACCAAACCGATGCCCAAGGCGATGGCTTGGTTGGGCGAGCGCATCGCCACAGATTTTCCGTGCATCCAGATTTCGCCTTCGTCGGGGCGCAGCAAGCCATACAGCATACTGATCAGCGTAGTTTTACCCGCACCGTTTTCGCCCAGTAGCGCGTGAATTTCGCCTTTATACAGGCTCAGCGAAACCTGATCGTTGGCAACCACTCCAGGAAAACGCTTGGTGATGTTCTTTAGCTCGAGCAGGACGTTTTCCAACAGGCTCACCTCGTGTTGGACATACCTTAAAGAACCTCGAGTGGAGTTGTCAAATATTGGGGGGTGATTGGTGGTTCAGTATTCGGTTTTCGTTATTCGTTTTAGGATTTGGGATTTAAGCACTCGAGATGAAATAAAGATCAAAGAAAACCTCGAACGCCCAAAAACACGCAAAAAAGCACAAAAAAACCGCTCGAGCCAGTTTGAAATTTGGCTCGAGCGTATTCAAATTCTTACAGCATTTGTCCAAATTTGTTCATCCAAAAGGTCTCGAGTTCGTTTGAAACACGATGTGATGATCACGCTCGAGACGGACAACGGATCACGGACAACGAACAACCGCTTTACATATTTTTGATCAAAGCATCCGCAAATTCGGAACACTTCAATTCAACTGCGTCATCCATCAAACGAGCAAAATCGTAGGTCACGGTTTTCTGGGAGATGGTTTTGGCAATGCTGGCGAGGATCAAATCGGCGGCTTCGTTCCAACCCATGTGGCGCAGCATCATTTCGCCGCTCAAAATCACCGAGCTAGGGTTTACCTTGTCCAAGCCTGCATATTTGGGGGCGGTTCCGTGGGTGGCTTCAAACACCGCGTGACCGGTAAAGTAGTTGATGTTGGCACCAGGCGCAATGCCAATTCCGCCCACTTGGGCCGCCAAAGCGTCCGACAAATAGTCGCCGTTCAGGTTTAGGGTAGCGACCACGCTATATTCGCTGGGGCGTAGCAAAATTTGCTGCAAAAAGTTGTCGGCAATCATGTCTTTGACGGTGATGGTTTTGCCCGTTTTGGGGTTGGTAAAGGTCAACCAAGGGCCGCCGTCCAGCTCGAGCGCCCCGTATTTGGACTTGGCAAGGGCATAACCCCAGTCGCGGAATGCGCCTTCGGTGAACTTCATGATGTTGCCTTTGTGAACCAAAGTCACGCTTGGCATGTCGTTTTCCACCGCGTACTCGAGGGCTGCCGCCACCAAACGCTCGGTTCCTTCTTTTGACACAGGTTTGATGCCCAAGCCCACGCTGTCTGGGAAGCGGATTTTGCTGTAACCCTTGGGGAAATTCTCTTTGAGGAAGGCCAAGAGTTTACCGACTTCTTCGCTGCCCGCTTGGTACTCGATTCCTGCGTAAATATCTTCGGTGTTTTCACGGAAGATGATCATGTCCACTTTTTCGGGTTCTTTGACGGGGCTAGGAACACCCGCAAAATACTGCACAGGACGCACGCAGGCATACAAATCCAACTCTTGGCGCAAAGCCACATTGATCGAGCGAATGCCGCCGCCCACAGGGGTGGTCAGGGGGCCTTTGATGCCCACCAAATACTCGCGCAGCACGTCCAAGGTTTCTTGGGGAAGCCAGACAATCTCGCCGTAGACCTCGTTGGCCTTGTCGCCCGCATACACCTCGAGCCACTCGATCTTGCGCTCGCCGTTGTAGGCGGTGTGAACTGCCGCGTCCAGCACCCGCACACTGGCTTCCCAGATGTCTTTACCGGTGCCGTCCCCTTCGATAAAAGGGATGATCGGGTGGTTGGGAACCTGAAGTACCCCGTCTTGCATCGAAATTTTCTGACCGTTTTGTGGAACCACGACTTTTTGATAACTCATATTGTTGTTCTCCTTATCGTTGCTTTTGTTTCACTCTAGCCAAAACCCAGATGAGAGGATAGCTTGCTGGCTCGAGGGGTGCGTAACGGCTCGAGGGACGTTTCGTTCATGTCAACTCATTTCACATATTCTCTTTTTCATCTTTGGAGGGTAAACTCAGAAAGGATCATAAACCAACTGCACCACAAGGAGAATTCAGATGTCTGAAACCGAAGATAAGAGCTTTTTTGAGCGTGCCAAGGATGCAGTTGCCGATTTTGCAGAAAAAGCCGAAGATTTCCTTGAGGATGCGGTAGAGAAGGTCAAAGAGGGCGCGATGGATCTCAAAGAGCGAGTCGAGGACATGATGGACGGCGGTAAAGATGCTGCTGAAGGTGCTGCTGCTGGCGTAGCGGGTGCGGTTGAAGACGTTAAAGATGCTGCCGCGGAGAAAGTTGCCGATGCCAAAGATGCAGTTGCCGACGCTGCAAGTGGCGTACACGAAAAAGCTGCCGCTGCTGCCGAAAGCGCTCATATGGATCAAGCTGTAGCTGCGGTTAAAGAAACCGTTGCCGAGAAAGTTGCCGATGTCGCCGCCAAAGTCGAAGACGTTGCTAAACCTCACGATGCCTAAATTTTAAAGTTTTCAAAGAAGCCCCCTCGAGTGATCTGAGGGGCTTTTTTTGTTTCCTTGGGTTGCTCCCTCGAGATGTAGGGGTGTGTTGTGCTTTTGAATTGCCAAATGTCATGATGGATGGAAATGTCGAAAGTGTCGAAAATATCGAGAATCACGCTGTTTTTCGGAATTCTTTTGGGTAACTTGACTGGAGGTACAGCGATGGCAGCTTCTTGGGAAGTGCGGGTACGCCTCGAGGCGAATTCACCCCTGCAAGCGCCCGCTGTGGTGCGTTTTCAGGCCAGCTCGAGCGGAGCATCTGGAACCCTACTTTATCTGTGGGATTTTGGCGATGGAACCCAGAGCAAAGAGCAAAACCCCAACCATACTTTTTTTAAACCAGGCTCCTATACCGTGCTGCTCACGGTGAAAAATGCTCGAGGGGAACAGGTGCAAAGCCGCGCCAACCTCGAGGTATTGGGTGGCAAAGAGGCCGCCCAAATTGTAATTCTGCCCAGCCCAGACGGTACGGTGCGTCTGACCTCTACAGGCAGCCGAATGTATGGCCCCATCAGCAAAACCGAATGGAAAATTGCGGGAAAAAGTTATCTCGCCCCCGAAATCCGTATTTCTAACCCCACAGTAGCGCGGTATCAAGTGGAACTGGTGATCTCGAGCGCAGGGCGCAGCCTCTCGAGCAAAGTGGATTTCCGCACGGGCCGCTACACCACCAACCCCGCCTTCGAGAATGAAGTGCTGACTCAAAGCAACCTTGCTAGGGCCAAAGGGCTGCGCTGTGGACCGTTGCGAAGCGGAGGAACCCCCTCGAGTCCCCTGCGGCGCAACCCCAAGCTCGATCAAGCGGCAATGGCTCAAGCGATCAGCATGGCTGCCAACGGTTTTTTTGCCCACACCAACCCGCTGGACAATTCGGATGTGGTTTTGCGGGTACAGGCAGTGGA
>JANYFS010000485.1 GCA_025359705.1 Deinococcales bacterium
ACAATGATTAGGTTCTAAACCCCTTCACCACGTCCCTCGAGCATCCGTTCTGCCAAGCGCTCCCCTGCTTCGGCAAAGGGGCGGAAAATCAGATCGGCCCCGCAGCCCTCGAGCCAGGTGTCTTCTTCTTTGTGGTAGCTGGTGGCGGCAATGCGGCCCACAAATTTGTGCTTGCGGAGCCAGAGGGTGGCTCGAGATTTGCTCTCGAGGTCGGGTAAGGTGAGCAAAACCCCCTCGAGGTTGGAGCAATCTAGCCGCTCCCAGAGTTCGGGATCTTCCGCGTCGCCGTAGACCACATTGCGCCCTTTTTCGCGGTGAACGTGCAACTTGGCGGGGTCGGAATCCATGCCAATCACCTGTTGCCCTTGGGCCTCGAGCATTTTGTAAGCCGCGCCACCCGTGCGACCCAAACCCACCACCAACCATTTGGCTTCGCCCAAAGTGCTGGGCAAGTGGTCGGGGTGCGGGACATCGTGCCGCTCGAGCCGCTCGAGTTGGCGCTCATATTTATCAAATAGGGCGTGGGCAATGCGGTTGAGTGGGGCCGCAATCATCAGCGAGATCGAAACCACCACCCCTAAAATCCCGTTCCACTCGGGGGGAAGTTTGCCCGCATCAATCGCGGCGCGGCTGATGATGAACACGAATTCTGAGTAGCTTGAGAGGGCCAAAGATGCGACAAAAGCAGTGCGAGCGCGAAGTTTAAAGCCAATAAACAAGAAGAAAAAGAAAATTCCCTTACCTGCTAGTGCCAAAACCAACACCAAAACCGTGGGCCAGGTCTGAAATGCTGGAAAACCGCCTAAACCAATCTCGAGGAAAAAGGCCACCAAAAAGGTTTCCTTGAGTCCCCACAGGGTACTCGAGAGTTCTTTGGTTTGGGGATGGCCTGCCAAAACTGCGCCCAAAAGCAGTGCGCCCAGTTCGCTCGAGAGGCCGACTGCGTGTGCCAAAGCCCCGCCACCCAAAGCCAAACTGAGGCCGAGCAGCAACATCAACTCGTCGTGACCACTGCGCTCGAGCAATCCAATCAAAATCGGGCGCAGCAGCGGCAAGGCCAGCAGCAGCAGCGCCCAAGGGCTGGGAACCTGCACCCCCAAAAAAGCTAATGAACCCACCGCCACCAAATCTTGCAAAATCAAAATACCCAGCACGGTGCGCCCGTGGTAGGCGTTGGCCTCGCGCTTTTCCTCGAGGATTTTGACCGCCAACACGGTACTCGAGAAGGCCAGACCCAAACCAATCACCAAAATACTTTGCCCCGACAGACCCAGCACTACCGTGATTAGCAAGGTAAAAATCGCCAGATGCAGGCTGCCCACCCCCAACACCTCGAGGCGCAACAAACTGGGCAAGCGCAGTTTCAGACCTACTGCAAACAGCATCAAAAGCACCCCTGCCTCAGCAAACTGATGTAGGGTTTCCCCGCCCGTAAAGCCCAACGATTTGGCTCCCAATCCAAAACCCGCCAACAAGTAACCCACCAAGGGCGGTAATCCAATTCGGCTGCTGAGTAGGCCCATCACATATGCAATACCAATCCAAAGTACATCCATACCGCTATTTTAGTGGAAAAACAAAAAAATCCCCTCGAGCGTGAGGGGATCTCTCTTTCTAAGAAAAATTTAGGGAGCAATGATTACAGTGCGGTAAATTCAATCTCGAGGGTCATTTCGGCAACTGCACCGAGTGCCTTAGAGATGGGGCATTTTTCTTTGGCAGTTTGGGCCAGTGCAAGGAATTTGGCTTCCTCGATGCCTAAAACCTTGGCATTTAAATGCAGCTCGAGCTTGGTGATGGTGGGGCCAGCGCCCAAGTGAACCTTGGAAACGGCGTGCAGATGCTCGGGGTTTAACCCTTCATCGCTGAGCAGTGCCGACAAAAACATGGCATAGCAACCCGCGTGGGCCGCGCCCAGCAATTCTTCGGGGTTGGTGCTGGTTCCCGACTCGAAGCGTGATTTGTAGTCGTAAGGGCCAGAATAAGCCCCACTCTCGAGGCTAAGTTCGCCTGATCCATTTTTGAGGGTTCCTTTCCAAACCGCTTGTGCAGAACGTACAGTCATGGTATTTCTCCTTTCCTGCTCGAGTTGATGATCCAAGCATACAAAAAACCTCCGTTCAGATGTTCTGGAATGGGGGTCACGTCAAATCACCCAGCAGAAAAGGGACGATAGAAACTATAAAAAACGCACTTTTCCCCCTCGAGCGGCGTGCTAGATTGTGTTTCCTATGCGGATTTCCCCAGTTGCATTACCCACCATTTCTGGCCTGACCATTGCAACTTTGGCAACCCTAAACCATTTTCTCAACGATGGCTACGCCTCGATGCTGGGGCCGCTTGGCCCCGCTTTGCGCGAACATTTTCATACCAGCATTGGCAGTATTGCATTTTTGGCGGCGGTTTTTTCCTTTACCAGCTCGTTCTTACAACCCTTTTTGGGTATCCTTGGCGAACGCCTAGACCGCCGTGTGATGATGGCCCTTGGCCCCGCTTTCACGGGCATTGGCCTAACCCTGATGGGGCAGATGCCCAGCTTTGGTTTTTTGATTGTGTTGGTAGGGATTGCGGGCTTGGGAAGTGGCTTTTTTCATCCTGCGGGGGCAGCCTATGTTGCCCAAAATAGTCCAGCCTCGAGGCGGGGATTGTGGGCCAGTTGGTTTAGTGCAGGCGGAACTGCGGGCATGGCTTTGGGGCCAATTTTCGCCACCCGTTTGGGACTGCCCAACCTGCATTGGGCTATGCCGCTGGGCATTATTTTGGGGGCGATTTGCTTTGTCCTTACTCCTTCGGCAAAGTCTCAGCGCGGCTCGAGCCACATTTCGCAATATCTCGAGGTGTTTCGCGGGCCGATGGTCAAGCTGTGGGGTATGGCGGTTTTGCGAACCCTCACCGCTACTGCTTATGGCTCGCTTTTGCCGTTCATCCTCAAGGCAAGGGGTTATGGTGATACTGAAATAGCAATTTCTTTGGTTTTAATGGCACTGGGAACCGCGATTGGTGGCATTGTGGGCGGCAGAATCAGCGACAAAATCGGGCGGATTCCAGTCCTGCGCTCGAGCATTGCCTTGGTGATCCCGTTTTATGTACTGCTGATTTTGTCCGATCCCTCGAGGGTGTGGTTTTACCCCTTGGCTTTTGTGGTTTCGGCGGTGATCAATGCCAGTATTCCTGTGGGGGTGGTCACCGCCCAAGAATACGCACCCAAACAGGTAGCTCTGGCCTCGAGCATCATGATGGGCTTTAGCTGGGGGACGGCAGGGATGCTGTACTGGTTTGTAGGATTGCTGGCGGATGCCATTGGGCCAATTCAAGCCAGTTTGTGGAGTGTGGTGCTGCTCTTGCCCAGCATTTGGCTGGCCTCGCAGTTGCCCGAACCCTCGAGAGTGGGACTTGAGCGCGAGAGGGCGTGACTCGAGGGCAAGAGCGTAAGAAAAAGATTGTTGGGGTCGAGGTTTTTTCTTTTCCGAACAACGGATAACGGATCACCAAACGAATAACAAATCACCAAAACTCAAAACGGACAACCGACAACCCTTCTAACCGTCGCTGCAACCTCTCGAGGGCCAACCCCGTATCATTTGGCATATGACCCTACCTGCTCGAGTGCGAATCTCCGAACTTAAAAAACCACCCGAACCCAGTTTGCTGGAGCGTTTAAAGCGTATCGAACCCGAAAAAGCCGCACAGCTCGAGCTGGGGGTTTTGGCAGGGGATCGTTTGGCGGTAGCGATTGCAGGCGGTGCGGCGATTGGTTGGGCGCTTTACCCTCGAGTTGAAGTGGGACATGGGGCGCTCGAGCTGGTTTTGCAAGCGGTTTGGCGGGGGCGGGGCATCGAAGAAGCCTTGTACGAACTTTTTGGTGCGGACATAATAGCGCTCGAGGGAACCCCACATGAGGCGTGAGACCCGACTGTTCATGATCTGGGGGGCGGTGGGCTGCGCTCTGGGTGGCTTGCTCAGCGAATTTTTGACCCCTGCCAGCGCCCGCAAAGCCGAGGTTGCGGGTCAATCCAGCCCGCAAAATATCGCCTTGGTGATCGATACCTCGGGCAGTATGGACGGGGGCAAGCTCGAGGAGGTGAAAAGCGCTGCCAGCAGCTTTGTGCAGCGCCAAGATTTACAAAATGTGGGCATCTCGGTGGTGGGTTTTGGTAGCCGTGTGGATCAGGTCTTGGCCCTTAGTCACGATTCCAGCGCCATTACCGAGGCCATCGATTCGCTGCAAGTGGGGGGCGGAACCAACATGGGGGGCGGGATTTTGGGCGGTCTGGACACCCTCAAAAATAGTGCGGACACCCAAAAGAAACGTACCTTGCTGCTGTTTACCGATGGGGTTCCCGAATACGACAATGTGAGCCAAGACCAAGCCAAACGCCAAACCCTCGAGGCGGCAACACAGGTGCGAAACGCGGGCATTCAGGTGCTGGCAGTGGCTACCGAAGATGCCGACCAGAACTTTTTGGGGCAACTAACCGCCGATCCCGCCTTGGTTTTCCTGACCAGCAATGGGAACTTTGGCTCGGCCTTTCAAAAAGCAGAGCAGGCGATCAAGGGTTTGTTCAGTGGCTCGAGCGATAAAACTTATGGCGAACTGTTGCTCGAGGCGTTGGTACGCAGTGGACTTGCCGCTTTGGTGCTGGGGGCATTTTTGTTGGTGGCCCAAAATATCCTGACCCTGCGGGGCCGCTGGAGCCGCGATCTGGCTTGGGTTCCTTTGGCTTCGGGTGCGCTGGGCGCGGTGGGCGGAGTGATTGGGCAACTGGCCCTCTCGAGCGGGGATACCTCGAGGGCGGTGGGCTGGTTACTTTTGGGCGCAGGTACGGGATTGCTGCTGGGTTTGGCGGATCGCTCGAGGGTGTTGGCGCTGCGTGGCGCATTGGGCGGGGCGGCGGGCGGCTTTGCGGGTGGGGTGGTCTTCCAGATTTTTGCCAGCATTGGCGCGGGGGGCATGGTGGCCCGTTTGATCAGCTTTGCCATTTTGGGAGCCGCCATTGGCTTGATGGTGCAACTGATCCAACAAGCCTTCAAAGGTGCGTGGCTTTACGGCCTAACCACTGGTCCCTATGAGGGCAAGGAATACATTTTGGCAAAACCGCTGGTCACGGTGGGGCGTTCGGATGGCAACGATATTGGCCTGTACCGCGAGGAGCAACTGGCCCTCAAAGCGGGAACCCTCGAGAACCGCAAAGGTAAATGGTTTTGGGCAGGCGAGGCGGTTTTGGTCAACGGGATGGTGGAAAAAGAAGCCGAGCTGCGTTCGGGAGACCGCGTACAACTGGGCAACACTGAATTCGTCTTTCGGATGCGCGGCGACACTCCCCCGATCCAAACCCTCGAGGGCTGGACTTTTCACGACAACCAAACCGCGCACCCCCTCGAGGGCAAAACCCAATTTATTGCGCTCGAGGGTGAAAAAGGGTTACGCACCGA
>JANYFS010000486.1 GCA_025359705.1 Deinococcales bacterium
CACCAATATGATTCGGGTCGAACGTTTGAAATAAATTTGAGATAAATTTGAGATAAATTCAATAATCTCAAGTGTATTGAAGGTTCAATAAGTGGGGGTGTACCTGATGTGCGCTCCCACTTTTTTAGGTTCCTTTCTAACTCTTTCTAACTCTTTCTAACTCGAGGTGAACACCCGCTTAACTCGAGCTTCATCTCTCTGCTGGGCTGGAATCAGGCAATGCCCCCTAAAATGAGACCATGAAGATAAAATGGATCACTTGGCTTGCTGTGTTGGTGTTGCCCATCAGCTTGGGTTCTTGCTTTCCCGTAGTGCAAGGTACGGTTGTTTCTTCACAGCGCAACGGATATATCACCTCGTTTACCCCCACGGGCGGCGAAGGCCAGACCTATTTTGTGGGCGATAAAGTGCGTTTTCGCCTTTCCACCACCCGCTCGGGCTATGTCACTTTGGTGTCCTACGATCCAGATGGCTACAGCAATGTGATTGCCAGCAATGTGCGGGTGGGCGCAGGAATTTCCTACTTTCCCGAAGATCTACCAGGACGACCCAAAGAATATACCTTAACCCCACCCAGAGGCTTACAGCGGGTCAAGGCTATTTTTACCAGCGATATCCAAAGCTCGAGAGGGAAAGTCACTATCGAGGGACGCTATGACAGCAATACGGGTTGGGATAACCAAATTACCTTGTACGTGAATGGTTATGACGCTCGAGTGCGGGACGTACAAGAAACGTTCTTCTATATTCGTTAAACGAAACCTAAGATAATAAGTAGGTAAAATAATAAAGCAGGTTGGTAATCTCGAGCGGCAAAGTGCTGACCTATTTTATTGTGATCTATTTTATTGTGATCTACTTTATTGTGATCTACTTTATTGTGATGTTCTTTAGTGTGCTGCTCGAGTGGATCATTTTTGGTAAATCCGCACTCAAAAAGCAGCAAACTTTAAAAACCGCAACATTTGTTCCACGCAAACATCCCTTTCACCTGCTGCGCTCGAGCCTGTGTAGGTATGCAGTTTTGCATTTTCATCGGATAGATAAAGTTGATAGGCTTGGTAGTGTTCCCCTTCGGCGAGGTACTGATACTTTGCTAAAATACCCCATTGTTCGGGGCGGGGCAAGGGTTCTGCCGAAACATTTTGCAGTTTTTGGCTCTCGAGGTTGCGGTCAATCAAAAGCGATACTGCGTAAGCACCATCCCACTCGAGCTGTGGGGCAAACTTTTGGCTCGAATGGAATTCTTTGATTAAACATAAATCGCTATCAGAATGCCAGGTTCCGTCGGTTGCCTCGAGCCAGTTATAGCGCAACAAGGGTTGCATACTGGGTTCCAAGGTTAGAAAACCCGTTTCAAAGGTAGGTGTCGTGCCTGAAACCGTGCCTGAAATATTTCCTGAAATTGTGCTGCTAGCGGTGGTTTCCACTGGTTTAACTTGAGCCAAGCTATTTCCACAGCAGAGCAAAATAAGCATCACGCACGGTAGAATCGACATTTTTCGAGAAAGTGAACCAAACATTGCCCTCGAGCATATCAGAAAAAACCAACGGGAAAAGTAGACGCGAAAAGTAGACACGAAAAGTTGACACGAAAAGTTGACACGAAAAGCAGGCGTAAAAAGTAGACGTGCAAAGTAGACGTGCAAAATAGACGTGCAAAGTAGACGTGCAAAGTCGAAAACTAAAAAATTTGGCTTGAAACGTTTTTAAGTGTATAATGAGAGCAGAAGGGTTTGAAGTGTACACTACACTACACTTCGCTCCCAATCCACTTTTGAGGTGAACCTATGAAGAAATATCTTGTTGTTGCTGTTGTTGGCCTAACCACCCTTTCCTCGAGCGCCCTTGCCGATTCGTTCGGAGTCCGTTTGGGATACCCTTTGGGTTTGCAATATACTGCCGAAAATACCTTTGGCAAAGAAAAAGATCTGCGGATTGCAGCTACATTCTCACCCTTTTATGGGGATTTGGAAATTGGAGTACAAGCGGATTATTTGATCAATAAGCCCTTGGGCGATACCAAGGGGCTTAATTTCTTCTATGGTGGAGGTGTACATTTTAATTTAGCCACCTTTGGATCTTATAGCTCGTTTGCACCTGGCGCACAGTTTACGGGTGGTTTGGAGTTTAAGTTGGACAAAAATCTTTCCGTTTTCTTGGATACCAGTGTGGGGGCATCGTTTTATACCGGTTCTTACTATTCTTACCGCTACTCTGGCTTACAGCCCTACTATGAAGGTGCTTTGGGGCTTAACTTTAAGCTTTAAGCATTCTTGATCACATGTTCTCAAATACCCTCGAGCATTGGCTATTCGGCTGGCTCGAGGGTATTTTTATTGGTATTTTCCTGCCGAATGATGCGGGCTGCCAAACGACTGCCTACAAATCCGCCCCCTAGAGCTGCAAACCAATCCATAAAATCGGCGGTTTTGAGTGGGGCAAAAGATTGGTAAATTTCATCGAAAGCCGCGTACCAGCTACTGAACACCCAAGTCCAATTGGGACGCTTACTGGCTCGAGTTAGCAAAAAACTCAGTACCAGATAACCTAAACCTGCCACCCCATTTTTCCAAGGACTGATCAAAGAAGTATGCCCCCAACTGGCCCTCGAGGAGAGCCAAAAGAGGATTGCCATCCACAACACACTCAAAACTTTCCAGAGGGTTGAACTGGAGGATACGCTCAACTCACTGTCCCGCTCCATACAGAAGCTCGAGGGTGGGATGTTCGATCAGCTCGAGCAGGGTTCCTGCACCCCATTTGGGATGCAAAAAGATCACTCGAGTACCTGCCCGCCCCGCTCGAGGGTTTTCACTGAGGAAGCTGGCTCCCAAATCCCGCAACCGCACAATTTCTGGCTCGAGGCTGGGAACGCGCAAGGCCATATGATGCAATCCTGGCCCTTTGGTTTGCAAAAATTTGGCAATCGGACTGGTTTCGTTGATTGGAGCCAAAAGCTCGATTAAGCTTTCACCACTGCGAAAAACCCGTACCCGCACCCCTTGCTCGAGTACCTCTTCATCGGGACACAAGGGCAAAAAGCCCATAACCACATAGGGCAAAGAACCCACCTCGAGGTCGGGGGTAGCAATGGCGATATGGTCGATGGGCCAAGATAGCTCGAGCGGGGGTACGATGGGCGCGATCATGGTTGAGTGCTGCCTAAGAGCCAAGCGACTGCAAATGGTGTAGTTGGATTGCCCCCGTTTTGAAACAGAAAACTTTGGTTATAATCGATTGAAGTGGCCCCCAAAGGTGAATTGGGATTTAAGATACCTACATCAAAACGTAGCAGACTGGTGGATGTTAAGACCCAAGTATAATCATCATTAGAGAAAGTGATGTCTTTTATAACATTGAAGGGTATATTGGAAGTGTTATTGCTTTGGATATTCTTAAAACGTATTTTTCGATCTACATTTAAATCTGGCCCCGAATCCCAAAAACTTGAATGACTCGTATTGCTCCACAGTTGGTTTGGTGTGCCAACATTTGGCAGTGCTGCGGATAATTCGTTTGTTGGAGATATAAAATTTTTAACTCCACTGACAGTTAATGCCACTGCTAAATTGTCAACAATACCCAAGCTGTATACTCCCTCGAGTAAGGTTGGTTTAAAATTAGAAGGTATTGTTAAAATACTAGAGTTCAGGTCTAGGTAATAAAGGTCGCTTCGAGTCTGGTCTGTGCTGTTGGGTTTAATAAAATACAAAGTATTTCCAGAAATTACGTAGGGAAAACCTTTTTTATTAAATAGATCTTTGTTATATGTATCAATTGCTTGATTTATTGGTGCAGGGTTGGGAAGTCTCAACCATTCTTTTTGTTGCTCGAGCGAATATACCCAAATTTGTGAACCTGCGGTATCAGACGGTGAGCCACATTGTACTAAGGCGGAAATCCAGCGGTTATCGCTGCTGACTTGGCTATTTTGGAAAAGACAATTGGTGGATAAACCAAGATTTGCAATCCATTCTAAATCTCTAGCGGGGTTGATCACGATGGTTTGACCATCTTTGGTAGTGTTGAGTGTTTCTCTGCTGATCACTTGAATGCGGTCTTGACGGGTTAAATAAATTTGATTGCCTTGAATGCTGCTCTCTAATAGAATGGGACGTTTGCCTTCTTGGTTGCTTAGTGGAAAACTGAGTGATATTTTTGGATCGAAATTAAGCGGACTGTTAGGACCATTGTCCCCCGCAGTGAGTGCAACCATAGTTAAGCTGAACTCTGCGGATTTGGTTTGTAAAAATAACAATTGAATCGGACTGGCACTCGAGGCACTGCCGGTAAACGCAAAATCAAACGCACCGCAACTTGTTAGAAGTAGTGAACATATGGAGCTAAGACAGGACATCATTAAAAAGCGTTTCATGGTTTCCCCTCCGAAAGTACATCTAAAATAGAGCGGGTTTTGTTTTGATCCACCTCGAGGAGCGAGGTTCCCGTATTGGGTTTACTGCTTGGAATGAGCCAAGAAAATTTAATTGACCCTTTGGCAATATTGAGTTCGCCGCGCAACGCCCAACAGCAGCGGTCTATAATTAAGGCAATAGTGGGTTGCAAAGGGTTTTGAATCGTATAGTATTTTCCATCAGTCACTTGTATATTATATAACAGAGATGTTTCAAGATATGCAGCAGGGTGTTCTACTTCTCCAAGTGCTACGATCAACCGCAAAGGATTTAAATTTAAAGTTTCCAAAATGTTTTGATTATTTAGAACTCGATTATAATTGGCTCCAATTTGTAGAGCCAAACGATCTTGCACAATTTCTTGATTACCTGAAATATTGATATTTCTAAAACGCCACTCAGGATCGGTGAGACCAGGGGCAGATACCTCAAGCGAAGCCTTTAAACTTTGTCGGTAGTCATTCATACTGTAGGAGGCAGTTAGTAAAGGTAAGCCCCAAGCATCTTTCTCTAGATCATAGTCCGAACTACCAAATCCAAGCGAAAAAGTGTTAGAACCACGATCACTAATGGCTTGAGTGTTGGTTAAAGTTGCTTTAAACAACCCTTTCCCTTCCGAACTATCTTCGGGTTCAGCAACTTGATCTTTAAGCAAAAAATTATGCTCGAGAAGTAGATTCGTTTTATTTAAATTGCCGCTTGAAATTGCTATGTTTTCTGAGCCTTGTATTTTTGGATTATTAAAAGTATAGGTCTCATTGGCACCCACCTGCCATACGGGTGCATTAGGGGTTTCAGGTTTTTGAAATCCCAAAAAAGAAAAATTTCCATTGTACCATTCATCTTTATTTAAATCTCGATTAAGACTGAGGTCCAAGCGATTTTGACCACTAGGTTCACCTAGAGTTGCTTGCAAAAGCAGGGGTGAAAAATTGCTTGGAGCGACCACCGATGATGTTGCTTGCCAAGAAGTGTAGGCGCTTAATGAAAGTGGTGCTTGATTGTATTTGCCCGAGGCCGTCCAATTGGTTAAAACACCCCAAGGCTCACCACCTACCTGGAAAAAATTGCGCTGTACTGTGTAATCAAAGGCTATGGGAACCGCTTTCCAAAAACTGCCCAAATTGAGTGACGCACCAAACTGGGCAGCATTTTGTTTAGTGGGATCTTTTTGTAGCAAATCATAGCTTTGATTGGCAGTTAAACTGATTCCCTCGAGCGGTGAAAGGGTACCAGATGCTGAAACGGTTTGGCTACTACTGGCCCTGGTGGGTGGTGCATCAAAATTAAAGGGACTTAAACCTTCGATGCGGGTAAAGTCATATTGCACTTTAAAATTATTGCGATCCCAAATCTGGTTAAAGCTCGAGCCAAGTTGTACGCTAACTGCACGATCACCATTACTAAAAAATTGCCCCGTGTAATTGTTGGTTACGCTAAACGTTGCACCTTTCCAAAGATCTTTGTTATAACCCAAGGTGTATTCTGCTTTCAGTCGACTGGCATCTGAAAATTTAACTTGGCTTTTTGGATCAATAGTTGCCTCGGTCAAGGCTTGTCGGTTGGCTAAATTGGTGGGCGCATGATAATTCCCAAGGGTAAACTTGAAGTCAGCATTGAGGTTGGGAATTTCCCAGATGTCTTTCCAAGGTTTTAAATCAAAAACAACTTCGGGCTTTTTAAGTACATTTTGAGGTTCGGCAACATTGGTATTTAAATTACTGGGATTGCTTGAATCTGAGTTATCGTTGTGCAAGTAACGATCTGAATAGGTAGCATCGAAATTAAAGTCGGGAAAACTGGTTTGTACTTTAAATTCACTGCTGGTAATTTTTTGTAACGTGATGTCTGTTTTGCTATCGGCGCGTTTGATGTCGATTGAAAATTTAAGCCCCTGATCGGTGAGGGTCATCCAACGGCCTTGCCAATTGAGGCTGTAATCATACAGGTAGCCACCTGCATCATCAAAATACTTACCCGCACTGATCAGCGGTTTAGGGTCGAGTTTGGCGGAAAAATTTAGGGTGTTGGTAGCCCCGAGCGAATCGCTAAATAGATCGTAGGCTTGAAATTTAGTTTCAAAACCAAAGGCAGGATCGCGGTTTTGGTAAAAATTTAGGGTACTGAATCCAAAAGCTTGATCCCCCAATACAAAGGGTAGCCCCACTGAAAAAGTAAGACCATCTAGGTCACTCTTACCAATGGAAATTTTGGGCTGAAAACGCTCTTCACCTAAAAACATCACCAATATAGGAAAATAGAAAATGGGATCATCGGCAAGTAAAACTTGGGCATCGTAGGCAATGAGGCGGTCTCCTGGATAGATGACCAGATTGCGAGCGCGGAAAGCATAATCGTTGGGATTGCGTCCACATTTGGCACAGGTGGTGAAATAGCCACCATCCACATTGATTTGCCCAGGAATACGTTGAATTTCCTGCCCGATGATTTCTAGGGCCGTGGTGGAAATCAGTACATCTTGGCCTTGTACCCCTTCATCAGCAACACCCACCACCAGGTCGTTGCCCTCGAGGGTTTGAATGTTTTCACTGCCATCTTTGTTGGTGGTAACGCTGGTATAAATGCCTTTACCCACCAAAGTCAGGGTGCGGCGGGTTTTATTGAATTCGATGCGTTGGGCAATGACTTTGCTTTTGTCGATTTGCAATTCCACTCGAGGGCCAGAAATAATCACAAATTCTTGGGTCTCTTTGCGGCCCGTTTCATCTTCTACCACCACGTTTCTCAGCTCGAGGTTTTGGGCCTCGACAATTTTGATGGTTCGGGCCAATGCCTGACTACTCAGGCCCAGCACAAGGGATATTCCCATGATAAAAAAAGATCGTTTTAACCCGTTCAAAGCCCAGTGAGCATATCCTAGACGGGAGTGAGAAGAATACGATTTTGGTTTTGGGTCTGTGATCGGCATAGGAGTAAGGTGAGTATCGGGTGTGTCTTGCTCCATCATAGCGGACAACAGTGCTAAATCGGTATTTTGGCAAACTCGAGTGGGGCGTGATTGGAAACTGCTAGAGCTGCGAAGCGCTCGAGGCCATCTTTGTCGGGTTTCTCGAGGTGGTATCTGAAGTTCCATAGGTAGTGCTGCACCACGCGCTCGGGTAGCTCGAGGGAGGTGGCGTGTTGGGCGGCGATCTGCTCGAGGTGGCCCACGCCGTAGCGCCGCGCCACCCGCAGGGCGTGTTGTACCTCCAGCGGTGGGGGGCGATCTTTGCGGTAGGCCCACACCGCAAAAACAAAGGGCATTTTGGTGTGTTCGTACCAGCTCATTGCCAAATCGGTAACGGTGATGCCGTTTTTGGAATGAGGCAAATTGATCATGGTGCCGTAGTCGCCCAGCGGCCCCGCCAAGGTGTACCACTCTTTCAAGGCATCGTCGCCAATTCGCAGCACCGCCGCATACCCCCGCTCGAGGAGGTCAAAAGCGTTGCCTTCTGCCAGCTCGAGGGTGGCGTTTATTCCGTCCTGCTCGAGGAGAACCCGTAGCAAAGCCACACTGGTTGCCGACTGGCTGGTCAAGGCGATTTTTTGGCCCTGCAACTGTTCCCACGGGCAGGTATGAAACAAATTCACGCTATAGACTGGCCCCAGCACGCTCACCGAAAAGTCGGGCAGGGCGGATAGCACATCGGCATGGCGCACAAATTCCACCGCGCTGATATTGGCAAGATCCACCCGCCCCTCCAGCAAAGCGCGGTTCATCTCGGTGGGATACCCCGTCTCGAGCGCCCAATTT
>JANYFS010000502.1 GCA_025359705.1 Deinococcales bacterium
ACCCCCGAAAAACGCCTATGGTACGCCAAAACCACCCTCGAGCAAGGTTGGAGCCGCAACGTTTTGATCCACCAAATCGAATCCAAAGCCCTCGAGCGCACGGGTGCGGCCCAAACCAACTTTGTGCGAACCTTGCCCGCGCCCCAATCTGATCTGGCCCACAACCTGCTCAAAGATCCGTACAGTTTTGACTTTTTGAACCAAGGGCAGGCCGCCCACGAGCGTGATCTCGAGCGGGGTTTGATCAACCATATGCGCCAATTTCTGCTCGAGCTGGGAGTGGGTTTTGCTTTTTTGGGAAGCCAATATCCGCTCGAGGTGGCGGGCGAAGACTTTATCTTGGATTTGCTGTTCTATCACGTTAAATTGCGCTGCTATGTGGTGATCGAACTGAAAGTCACCGCCTTCAAACCCGAATATGCGGGCAAACTGAGCTTTTACCTGAGCGCAGTCAACCGCTTGTTGCGTCACCCCGATGATGCGCCAACCATTGGAATTTTGTTGTGTAAAACCAAAAATGATGTGCTGGTGGAATATGCCCTCGAGCAAAGTACCGCGCCAATTGGAATTTCCACCTACCAACTTGCCGAAGCCCTGCCCCAAGAACTCGAGGGAGTGTTGCCCACAGTGGCCCAGCTCGAGGCGGAATTGGCACGGATGGAAGCCGTAAACAACCCGAACGATCAGGACAGAACCCAATGATCAAACGTTCTTTACAGCTCGAGGTTACTTTACAAATGCAACTCTTCCACCATTCCCTTAACCCGTTCCCTCAGCTCGAGGAAATCCAAATCCACCGCATCCAAAGCATTGCGCTTTAAGAAGGTGCGCCATTTTCGTTGGGAGGAGGCACTCAAACCCCAGTCCGCTCGAGTGCGAAAGTCGTCCAGATCGTTCAGGGCGGCCCCACGGCTCGAGAAAGCCAACAGCGTGGCAGTGTGCAAAATACGTGGCTCGAGGGCCAGCGAAGATCCCAACAAGCCCAAATCAAATAAGGTTTTGGCATTCCACTTGCCCTTGCCAAACTCGATCAGACCGTGCAGTTTCCAAGCCCACAGGGTTTCGGGGGCAGCACATAGCACCGAGCCAACGCCCACAACCTCCTGCGCTCGAGGGGGCTGGCACATCGGGTCGCCAAAGGCAAAATCGACATGGAATTTTTGGATTTTGTCTTGCGCCTGACTCTGCACATGATCTTGCACCCATGTGCCGCGCAGATGCGCCCGCAGGCCAGGAAACGGGGTTTCCGCCCAAATGATTTCACAGCGCTCGAGTGTGATTTGGGTGCTGATTTGGGTGCTGGGGTCGGGCAACAGCGTAATCTCGAGGGCGATGCGCTCCATTTCGGCGGGGTCGAAGGCTCCTTGCAACAGATAGTCCACATCTTGGGGCGCTCGAGCGTTGGCACACCAACTTTGCAGCAGCAAACTGCCCCGCAAAATCAAACGGGAAGCCTGCGGGTGCTGTATCGCACGGCGCAGCCACCCCGCCAAAAGCTCGAGGGAGGGGCTGGGGTTGCGGTGGGAAAGAGCAAGGTGGGTGGTGTTCATAGTTGACCTGCTTCGGCTCGAGGGAGCCAGGTGTTCAACACAGGCTCGAGGCCGCTGTAGTCGTCCAAATAGATCCCATCGTGCTTGGCGTGTCGCACAAATTTTGCCAGCGCACTACAGACATGGGCATCTTCCAAGCGGTAGACCAGCCCTTCGGCGGGATCATGTGCGCCGTGATGCCCATAGGTTCCCAACTGCTCGAGGGCGGACTCGAGGGGAAGGGCATTGCCCACATGCAAAACCTGGGGTTGGGGTAGTGCGCTGGGGGTCAGGCGTTGCGTCAATTCCTCGAGCGGAGTGCGGCGGTTTCCACAAAAAAGATCCAAAACCACAATCGGTTCGTGAGGCAAGGCATAGCGGGTTCCGTGGGCCACGGGCAGCCATTCGCAAACCAAACGTTCGCCCGCCTCGAGCCAGTCCAAACGCGCCACATTGCGCTCGAGCCACAATGCAAAATCGCGTCGGTTGGGGTTCAAAGACTGGCTACACAACCGCCCTTCCCGCCCCAAAGCCAGCAGATTTTGCGCCTGCCGCACCACTGCCACACAGGTTCCATCTAATTTTTCTTGCACCACGATGCGGTCTGTGTCCCTCGAGCGCAGGGTGAGGCGTTCTGCAAGGGCCAAATCACAATGACGGTCACTTGAACCCGTTCTGGAGCCAGGCAGGTGGGGGATTTTGGGATACTGACGCATAAAAAATTCTCCATTCATCACACAATTCATAACGCTATTCACAGGCTTAAGATTTGCCCCAAGCCCCATCCAAAGCTACATTCGAGTTATAAACACAAAATTCGGTAATGCTGTCTTGTACCACAAAACCCGTACCCTTGAGGGTGCTTAGCAACGCTGCAAAATGCTGTTTCGCTTGGATTTTCCCCAAACCATAGCCCCGCAGGGTGACA
>JANYFS010000514.1 GCA_025359705.1 Deinococcales bacterium
CTCTTACCCTCTTACCCTCTTCTACCGCAAAGCCGCCCTCGAGATCACGATGCGCTGAATCTCATTGGTTCCTTCGTAGATTTGGTTGAGTTTTACGTCGCGCAGCAGTTTTTCCACGGGGTACTCGCCCACATAGCCGTAACCCCCATGCACCTGAATGGCTTGGTTAGCGGCCTCGAATGCCATTTCGGAGCAGTAGGCTTTGGCAATGGCGCTTTCGGTGCCGTGGGGCAAGCCCTGATCCACCAGCCAAGCGGCTTTCCAGGTCATCAGGCGGCCTGTTTCGATGCCGATGAGCATTTCGGCAATTTTAAATTGAATGGCCTGAAAGTTGGCAATCGGTTTGCCGAAGGCTTCGCGCACTTTGGCATACTTTACCGATTCCTCGAGCGCCCGCCGTGCAATGCCCACCGAACCCGCCGCCACAGGAATTCGGGTTTTGTCTAGGGTTTTCATGGCGATTTTAAAGCCGTCCCCAATGCCGCCCAAAATATTGTCTTTGGGAACCCGCACATCCTCGAAAACCAGTTCGGCGGTGTGCGAGGCGCGTTGGCCCATTTTGTGTTTGATTTTGTGCGAGCTTTGGCCTGCGGCTTCTTTGGGAACCACCAAGGCCACGGTTCCTTTGTGGCCCAAAGCTTTATCCACCGAGGCAAAAACCACGGTCAGCTCTGCCATGCCACCGTTGGAAATCCACATTTTGGAACCATTGATCACCCATTCGTCGCCGATCAGTTCGGCTTTGGTTCCCATTGCTGCCGCGTCCGAACCGTTGTTGGCTTCCGAAAGTGCAAACGCAGCCAAGCAAGGTTTTTCCAGCATGGGGGCCAGAAAACGCTTTTGCTGCGCTTCGCTACCGCCCAACAAAATGGGGGTAATGCCCAGCTCGGAGGCCATCAGCACGGTGTAAATCCCCATGCAGCCATAAGCGATTTCCTCACCAATAATCGATTCCTCGAGCATCCCCAGCCCTAATCCGCCCACATGCTCAGGAATACTGGCATTGAGCAGCCCCAGCTCGAAGGCTTTTTCCACCACCTGCCACGGCACTTCCTCGAGCCTATCGTATTCGGCGGCAATGGGAATGATTTCGTTTTTGGTGAAGGTTTGGGCCAGAGCTTGGAGCTGTTTTTGTTCTTCGGACATGGAGAATGCGATCATGGTGGCCCCTCGAGCGGTAAAATAGGGTAGTTTGGATGCTGTTCGGCTAACGCTCGTTAGTTTAGCAGAAATCGGGGCGCAACCTTGCAAAAACCAACCCCCTCGAGCTTTGCCCTCGTGCAAATTATGGGGTGAGCATTTGACTGGGAATAATTTCTTTGCTCAAGCCTGGGGGTTTCCAGCTTAACTCGATTTGAGCGACCCCTTGGTTTTCGTAAAACTCGAGCTTGAGATCATAGCTTTTCCCCGCCTCGAGGCTGATTTTCCCCGAATCTTCGGTGGCGGGGTGATCTTGCCAGTTGTCGATCACGAGTTTACCATCAATATACAAACGCACACCATCATCAGAGAGGGTGAAGAAGGTATATTCACCTGTACCCAACGCTTTCACTTTTCCCGTCCAGTGCACACTAAAGGTATCGGGGTCGATACTGCTCATGGGGCTTTGATCCTTCCAATCGAACTGGATTTGCGAATCGATCCGCTCGAGCTTTGGCCCCACAAACTCGAGGTCGTTGTAATATGCGCCGCGCAAACCCTGGGTAGGAGTGGGTAGGGTTGTGCTAGGTGAACAGCTCGAGAGTGACATCAAAACAGCGCCCAAAATAGCAATACCCTGAATTTTCATACCTTCAGAATAACCGCTCGAGGGTTCCACATAATCTATGGGTTCTCACCAATACTTTCTAATACTTTAGGGTTTGGATCATTATGGGCTGGTGACGATGGGCTTGCTTCTATAGGGCAAACGCACCAACTACCCCCCAAAGTGGACTCGAGCCAACATTTTCAAGTGCATTCCAATTGAATGATTTCCAAGCGAGAGGCATAAGTTTTTCTAATCCTCAACCCAGCAAAATGTGATTTGCTTTATCCTCCTTGCTCCCCTACACTCGAGGGAATCAATTCGTTCCACTCAAGGTTTTACTCAAAAAACAGGTGGCTCGAGGGTGAGTTTATGGGGGATAGATGACCGATTCTTGGAATGCACAACGTTACCAAAGCCAACACGCCTTTGTTTGGGAATATGGACGCGGCTTGCTCGAGCTGTTAAAGGCCCAACCCCGCTCGAGAATTTTGGATTTGGGTTGTGGCACGGGCCAATTGACCGCACAAATTGCCGAACAGGGCGCAACTGTGCTGGGTTTGGATGCCTCGAGCGCCATGATTGCCCAAGCTCAGGAAAATTTCCCCACGCTCGAGTTTGCGGTGGCGGATGTGACCACCTTCAGCCTAGCAAGTTTGAACATCACCGAACCCTTTGATGCCATTTTCTCCAATGCCGCCCTACACTGGATCAAACCCCCCGAACAGGCCGCTGAACGTATGTTTGCCGCACTCAAACCAGGCGGCAGGCTGATCCTCGAGATGGGCGGATACGGCAATATTTCGGGAATTGTGCAAGCTACACAGCAGGTTTTGCAAAGCTGGGGTTTACCTTTTTCGCATCCGTGGTATTTTCCCAGTTTGGGCGAATACAGCCAGTTGCTCGAGCAGCACGGGTTTCGGGTGCAGATGGCCCAACTGTTCTCACGCCCCACACGGCTCGAGGCAGGTAGACTGGGCCTCGAGAATTGGATTCGGCAGTTTGGAGCGGCTTGGATTGAACACATTCCCCTCGAGCGACACAGCGAATTCTTTGCGGAGGTAGCGGATTTGGCAAGGGGGACGTTGTGGCAAGAAGAGGCTTGGTTTGCTGATTATGTACGCTTGCGGGTGGTGGCGCACAAACTCTAAACACAACTTTAAAATAACATCGGCTGGTGATCTTGCTTGGTTTGTAAAAAATGATCAAACCATACTTTTACTTCTTGCTCAGAAAATAAGTTTATGGAAATCAATTCAACTTTAATTAAATCTAGATTATTTTTTATAAATTTTTCAATATCAAAAGAGTCAAGTAGGTCTTTTTTGATCGGTCTTTTGTCATCCCAAGTAATCCGCGAATCGAAAAAGTGATGGGCATCTTGTGTGTTTAGTGCGATAGCATGGATATATGCGCTCAAGTGATCATTAAATCCCAAAAAATAACAGGTGTCATCCATCATTGGGCAGCGCCCTGCAATTGGTTCGAGCAAAGTGAATTGTAAACGCTTATAAAGTCCTGAAGTGGCAATCTTGTACGGAAAAAAAGAATACTTGCCCACGCCGAAAATAGAAAAAGAAGGTTTTCCTTTGTAGATGGAACTTTTACGCCCCGAAAACAATTCTTGGTATTTTTTCAGATACGACCACGTTTTGGGCTGCTGATGAGCAATCACGTCGGTGGATGCACCAATACTTCTTTGTGTTACTACGGTATAAAACCGAGGTATGGTACTACCTTTGGCAATATCCGAGCTTTTAAAAAAGGGGAAAACTAAGTCAGTTTCAATATCTACGCTTTCTCCCATACCATTCACCCAAGTGTCATCGAGGGGACGCAGTTCCATAACCTGTGCGAGATCGTGTTTGATTCCAGAACGCCAAGAACCCTGCGCTCGAGTGGTATAAATTTCGGTTTTTAAAAATTTTTTAACATCTTTTAGAGCGTAAAATATAAATTGATTTGTTTCTTATTTTAAACAACCATCCACATTGAAAAGAAAGAAAATATTTGAAATTCAATTCATCCTTGAAATGAAGAAAAAAAATAACATGAAAGGCGA
>JANYFS010000521.1 GCA_025359705.1 Deinococcales bacterium
TGTATCTCCCCATAACATGTCTCCTCATGTATATCTCCTTACAAATTGAATTGTTCCACATCCCCCTCGAGCAGAATTCCCAAACGGTGATCATATTTCCCCGTCCATTCATAAATATCCAATTCGGCTCCATTTTTCAGAATCACCCTCCGCACAAATTGGCTCATTTTGGGCAGGCTCGAGCGGAAAATGCTCACGGTGTACATCTGCAACTCTTGCCAGAGGCTGCGGCGAATGCGGTCTTCGGTGGCCTCGAGTTCGGCGAGCAAACGCTTTGGTTTTTTGAGCGTAAAGGTGTGGGTTCCCGCATGGACTCGAGTGACAATCACCGAAACCGTGTCCGAATCGATCATTTTGAATTTTTGGGCCACCTGCTCAAACGAGAAATCTTCGCGCAACTGCTGAATCTTTTCCACGTCGGTTTCCGAACGCTCATACACATCCCGAAAATATTCTTGGAACACCTCCGCCGAATTGAGATTGGGATTTTTGGCAAGCATTTTTTCGGCTTTTTGCACCTTCACAAAGTAGTCGCCCTTGGGGGTTTGGGCATCTTCGGGTTTGAACACCCAAACTTCCCCCTTCCCCTCGAGGGTGTTTTCGCGGTTGCAACGCCCCGCCGCCTGCACAATGGCATCCAGCGGCCCCAGCGCACGGAACACTCGAGGGAAATCCACATCCACCCCACATTCAATCAGGGTAGTGGAAACCACACGACATGGCTTCTTGCGCTCGAGCCTGCGCCGAATTTGTTTGATCAAGAGTTTGCGATGCAAAGGGAATAAATAGGTAGATAAGTGAATGGCACTGGTGTCTCGAGGGTGTTGTGCATCCTCTGGATCATCGGGGTCTTTGGGTTTGTTAATCAGGCCATAGAGTTCCTGAGCATGGCGGCGCATATTCACAATGGTCAGCACTTGGTTTTGCTGGAGCATTTTAATGCCCACGGTTTTCCAAGGTGTGCTTTCGGTGATGTCTATGCGGTAATTGACCCGCTCGAGCTGATCGAAATAGGGTTGCGGGTTGGGAATGATGTTTTGAATCTTATACAACTCTGGGAAATCAAAACCCGAAGCAGGCTCGAGGGCGGGTTGGGTGGCGGTACATAACACTACGGTGACTCGGTAGCGGCTGACCAATTCATTGAGGATATCCAAAATGGGTTTTAACAAGCGGGTAGGTAGAGCTTGAACTTCATCTAAGATGATCACCGAACCAGCAATATTATGCAGTTTGCGAATTTTGCTGGTTTTGTTAGCAAACAGGCTTTCAAACAGTTGAACCGTAGTGGTCACAACTAGGGGTGCATCCCAAGTGGCACTGGTCATTTTGATCCACTGTGGGGTCTCGTCTTTGAAGTTATCCAACTCGAGTGCACTGTGATGCTCGAGGATATTTTCTTCATCTTCGTGTCCATCTTCATTATTATTGAGAATCCCGCGAAACACATCCGCCGTTTGATCGATGATGCTGGTAAATGGAATGGCGTAGATCACTCGTTTGAGGTTATGTTTGAGGGCATGTTTAAGTGCGAAAGCCAAAGAAGTACGGGTCTTTCCGCCCCCTGTGGGCATGGTCAAACGAAAAATACCCTGCTCGAGCTGGGATGCCTCGAGTGCATGTTGGTACATTTGGCTGCGAAATTTATTTAGCTGGGAAGCGTCTTTAAAGCCTTCCTGCTTGATGCTTAAACGTCGCCATAATTCCTCGAGGGTGGCAACTTTGCGGGAGCGAATGGCATTCTTTTGTGGGTCACAGTGTGCTTCGGTATCGGTTTGGTCGGCATCAACCAAGCAGCTCAGCATCATACGGGTCAAAAACTCTTGGCTTTTAGGCTTCAGCTCGAGGGAATGCAAGGGTGGAGAGCTAAAATCGGAAAATTCGGATTTAAAATGGTTCCAAGCTTGATTTTTATAAGGATCATTGAATTGCTCTTTGAGACGTTGTTCAAAATGAATGGGATCTACCAAACCTGCATGATGGGCTGCAATGATTCTAGATATTAGAATATGTGTAGGATTATTTGGCCTAAAAATTTTAACTGCACCCATACTGGAATGATCCACTTTGCCTTCGGGTGTGGTGACTCGAGTTCCCAAAATGGGATCATAACTAAGCCGTTTGTGCTGAAACTCTAGCTTATACTTCCCCAGATCGTGTAAGAGACCAGCGAGTCTTAAATAGTCTTTGACGTGAGGGATAGCAAAATCTTGAGCATTGTTTATTGCTCGAGTGGTGACATCCTCGAGGTGATTTTTTAGCAAATGGGGCGCAACATTTTTCTCGGGATTGGGGGTATGCGCCCAAAAGGGATGTACAGGATTTGCGGGATTCATAAGTCTTCCTTTTCTCCCTCGAGGTCGGTTTCTTCCTTGAATTTCTTCACCACCGCTCGAGCCTCATCCAGCCAGCGTTTTCTAAAAGGTGGGGGTTCTAGCACTTCCACCCGTGGCCCCCAGCTTTGTACCCAACTGAGTAACTCGAGCGGGAAATTTTGCCCGTCGGTTCCCACTGTTACCACCACCTCGAGCGTTCCGTTTTCATGCTTCTGCACCAGCTCGAGCGAAGGGTAATTCTGTTCCAAAATGCGGTGGGCTGCTTCTTTGGCAAACAGCAAACGCACTGCCATCAGCCCGCCGCCCGAACTGCCAATCACCCCCCAAGCGTTGGATAAAAAAGCCTTGGGATCAAAGTCTGGAATGGTAGGTTGCTCGAGGCGTTCGAGGTTGCCTACATTTTTCATGCGGTTGAGTTTGAAAGTCACTACTTGTTTATGAAAACTGCGCTCATAGCCAATCACATACAAACCCAAATTGGTTCTGGCAACTTCTAAGAAATACACCTCGAGTTCTTTTTTACGCCATGCTCCCGAACCGTTGGGACTGAGGTATTCAAAACTCAAAACCCGTTGTTCAAACCAACTGAGGGCCACCATTTCTAGGTTGCGGCCCAAGTCAATCACACTATCTCCTAAAGTAATCTCTTGGCCCCGTTTTTCTTTGAGATCTTGGGTGCTGCGCTCGGCAATTTCTCGAGCGTGTGGAGGTAAGGTATAACTGAGTTTTTCTAAAGCAGTGAAATACAAATTGTGATACCCAGGTGAGTGGTGATAAATCAGCCGAACCGCTGTATGAGTGAGCAAAGTCTCGAGTGGCTGCATTCGGGGTGGTTTTTGAGGAATAAAATATTTGCGGGTGGTACTAAAGTTGTCGGGAAGGTGGGTGAGATCCACATCCCAGTCGTACAGATCACGCAAACAGCGCTCAAGTCCGCTTTTGGAAAGGGTCATGTCTTTGGCTTTAAAATGTTCGATGATTTCATCTTTACTGCGGGGTTTTCCCCGCAAATACTCGAGCAATGCCAGCATTTTGAATGCTTTGCGCTTACTGTAGGGTGGATCAATCTCGTCCAAGACGGCCTCCAAAGTACATGCGGGGTATGAGTTGATATGAATTCAGGAGTGTGAATTCGGGTATATCAAGATGTGTATGAAGATGTGTTGGAGTTGTGTTGGAGCTGTGGAAAGTCTAAAACATAGCCGTCCAGTAAGCGTCGAGATTTTATTGTGGAGCAATTTGATGCAGAAAAACTGAGTGTATATGACTCAAGACATACCTATCACCCACCCCTCGAGGGATCTCTATGGAGAATACAGCTATGGAGAATACAGCTTAAGTTTGGGTGTGGATTAGAGGTTCTCCAGCTCGTGCAAGGTATCCAGAACCCATTCTTTGCCCACCCCTTCCATAAAGGCTCGAGGGCGTTGGTTTTGCTTTCGCATGGTGGCAATATCATAGTCCCAAACTGCGGCTGGATCGAGTTGGTAGCTGCCTTTTTCCGCCAGTACACTGCTTTCCCAACCCAACTCGAGGCGCAATTTAACGATATGCGGATATAAGGCTTTGCGGGCCTTTTGGTGTTCGGTAGCGCGTTCTTCAAATAGGGCGGTGGTTAGATTACCCAAATGGGCGCGACCTCCTTGCTCCAGCAAATAGACCAGCACTTGGGCAGGATAGCCCGTGGCCTTCAGTGCAATAGTGCGTTCATTGACCCATACTTGAAAAGTGCCTTCAGCCTTGACCCGAACCGTGTTTTGAGGAGTGGCTTTGTCTAAGGTGCTGTTTAAAATACTGCTCAGCACATCATGCGTTGCACCGATAAATCCCAGCTCGAGGGCCACTTTAAATACCTCACGAAACCCCTGAATTTCTTGTTTTAGAGATGGATGGGCAAAATCGATTCCCTCGAGGGCTTGGAGCAACGCGGGTGGGTTGTTTTGCGCTCGAGCTATTTCGCCCCGTACCAAAAAGAATAAATTTTGGTGGCGGGTTTCAGCGTAGCTGGACTGCTCGAGTAGGCGGGTAGCCGACGCAAAGTCGCCCAATTGCAGACAGCAGGCGGCCTGCTCGATCCATAGCCAGGCTTGCTGGCGCACCTGATAGGCTTCTTGAAAACGGCCCAAGGCTTCGTCGGCTTTTCCTTGAATACGCAGCACCAAACCAATGCCCCAGAAGGCAGTTTCCAGGTCTTCGGTATCTGTGGGGTTTTGTTTGGCAAACTTGAGGGCGTGTTGGTAGCAGCTCAAGGCGCGGTCCAATTCGCCCAAAGCGCGGCGCACTGCGCCAAAACCACTGTAGGCGCAGGCCCGAAATTGTGCAGCATCCGCTCGAGGGATCAAACGCTCGAGGGCCATAAAATGCCGCTCGGCCTTGATAAAATCCTGTTCTCGCAAGTAGGTCAGGCCCAAGTTATAGCGCCACCAAGCACTATAAAATACATCGTCTCGCAGCAAAGGCAGTGCCTTGGCCCATAGGGTGCGGGCTTGGGAGCATTCTTGGGCTTCGTACAGCAAATTGGCCTCAAACATCATGCACAATCCTAAAGAAACCTGATCGGTTGGCCCGTCCAAATAGTCTCGAGCCTCCACAAAATAGGGCTGCCACGAGGTTATGGGTTGTCCCAATCTGGCAGTACATTCACCCTTTAAGCGCAAAAAAAACCCTTGCTCCCAACGGGGCAAAGGCTGTTGTACTTGCTCGAGGGCGTTTAGTGCTGCTGGGTATTGCCCCTGAAAAATAAAGGTCCAGGCCCGAAAAACCCCCAAATGCCTCGAGCCACACCCTTCCCAATGCACTAAAAGTGGCTCGAGCGCTGTAATTTCCCGCGCCCGACAGCAAACCAATGCATACACTCGAGACAATCCCAAATGGTTTAAAAAGGGTTCGGGGGCCAGTTTCAACAAGACTTCGCTCAATAGCAAGGCAAAATCGTGTTTACTTTTGGCTGTTTGTACCGCCCACTCGAGGGTGAGCAAGGCTTGGTCGGGTTGATGCGCCAACAAAAAAGGCAAAACCTCGAGCAGATCTTGACGAGCATTTTTGGAATTTGGCTTGGACACCTCATCACCATACACGCTGATAGGTTCCAAGCCAAAAAAGGGCGCTCGAGCGCCCCAAAAGATCTTATGCATTTTGATTTATGCATTTTAATTTTTGAGTGTTTTAGCCTCCGCCGTTGGTCTTGATCGGTTCGTCGGCATAGGCTACACCCGAAAATGCGAGAACGGGGGTGAGCAGCAAGGCGATTGCCACTATAACGGGGGCCAAGAGAAAGGGTTTTTTGCTGACAGTGCCAGTGCTGCGGGTGGTTTGGGTATGAACGTTTCGTTTCATGCCCAGAGTGTCGGATCGACCCTATGCAACTCTTGAGGAGGCGGTTCCCTCGAGTGGTGGGGTATGGAGCTGCATTTTCCAGATGCCTACGACTGTGCTCGAGAGGGTGGGTAATTGACAAAAAAACTGCCCCCGAATATGAATCTGGGAGCATTTTTTTGAGTATTACAGAATATGGCATACAAAAAAAGGGTCTGGATGGAAAGCCCACGGTCTTCTTGACCCTACAATCATCTTTAATTTGGCCTAAAAAGCGTTGAAAAAAGCTTGCTGGAACAGGTTTTCACATATCCGAAGTGAGAAAGCCCAAGGTCTTCAGTGCAGCTCGAGAGGCTAAACCGTCCTCGAGGGTAATGATTAGAGCTTCGTATTCAATGTCCATGTTGCCAAATGCCACACCACCCTTCACCCCTCGAGGGAAACAACAACATTGCCAGTTTGCAAACTGACTCGAGGGGTCTTGCCAACCCGAACATAGAAGGTGAGCGCCTTAGCAAAAACGAGATAGAGAAACCCAGTAGTCCTTTCCTCGTTTGCCCAAGTGCCCGATTCACTTCAGCACGCTCGAGCGTCCGATCCACGCCAT
>JANYFS010000551.1 GCA_025359705.1 Deinococcales bacterium
GAGAAAGCATCGACAGCCGTTTTTTCGGCCCCATCTCGAGGGGGGATTTGATTGGTGGGGTGGCCTTTTAGCAGTATTCCCCATTTTCAATTTAGTGTGTGGCTATCCTTATTGTGTTTGAGCCAAATGAATTATTTTTTAAATGAACTGATTTAACCGCTTGTTTCATAGAAAAATACTCCACCCAAAAACAAAAAAAGGAAGGCATAAACCTTCCCTCGAGCTTTTAATCTTTTTCTTACCGTCTTGGACAGAACGGCACGCCACGCGGCCTGTCCGCCTCTTACGCTCCTACCCTCGAGCGCAGCAACCCTGCGAATTCTAACCCTACCGACCCGTAGACTAGACAAAGCTCACCCGCACGGCATAAAATTAGACCAAGTACAATAATTTCACCCCCTCGAGGAGACCTTCCCTAATGCCCACGCACACGCCCCATCCTCTGCAACACATCAAACAGGCCGCCGTTATCGGTGCAGGCACAATGGGAGCGGCAATTGCTGCTCAGCTCGCCAATGCGGGCATCCCTACCCTGCTCTTGGACATCGTGCTGCCCGATCAAAAAGACCGTAATTTTTTGGCAAAAACCGGAATCCAACGGGCGCTGAAGGCCAGCCCCGCCGCATTTATGGCCCCCGAAAATGCCGCCCTGATTCGGGTGGGCAACCTCGAGGATGATCTGGATAAACTGCGTGATGCCGACTGGATTGTGGAAGCGGTGCTGGAAAAGCTCGAGGTGAAACAACAGCTCTGGGAGCGGGTGGAACGGGTAGCAAAGCCCAGCGCCATCATCTCAAGCAACTCGAGCGGAATCCCGATGCACCTGCAAATACAGGGGCGTTCGGCAGATTTTAAACGCCACTTTGTGGGAACCCACTTTTTCAATCCACCGCGCTATTTGCACCTGCTCGAGCTGATTCCTACCTTTGATACCGACCCCAGCGTCACCTCGAGCATTGCCGAATTTGGTTCGCACTTTTTGGGCAAAGGCATTGTGATTGCCAACGATGTGCCTGGTTTTATCGCCAACCGCATTGGGGTGTATGGCATGGTGCGGGCCATGAACTGGATGGAGCAAACGGGCCTGACTCCTGATGTGGTGGATGTGCTAACGGGGCCGATTTTGGGCCGCGCCAAAAGTGCCACCTTCCGCACCGCCGACCTTTCGGGCTTGGACATCATTGGGCATGTGGCCTCGGATTTGGGCGCAGTCACCCCGCCCGACGAAGATTTTGGCACGCCCGCATTTTTTAAAGATCTGCTCGAGCGCAAATGGCTAGGCGACAAAACCGCGCAGGGTTTTTACCAAAAGACCAAGCAAGACGGCAAAACCGTGATCCTAACTTTGGATCTCGAGACCATGACCTACCAAGACAAAGGCAAACTGCGCCTAGACATGCTCGAGCCGATTAAAAACAAACCGCTGAACGAGCGGGTGACGGCACTTTTGGCCCTCGAGGGTAAAGAGGGCGCGTTTTTGCAAGGTTTGATGCGCGATTACCTATGGTACGCCGCAAAAATGGCAGGAAATGTCAGTGGCAGTTTGGTAGACATCGACAATGCCCTAAAGTGGGGGTTCAACTGGGAGCAAGGGCCGTTTGAAACGATGGATGCACTGGGGGTACACAATGTGATTCAGTCCCTCGAGGGCAATGGTTACGCGTTGCCCCCGCTACTGCAAGCCATGAAAGACCAAGGCCGCTCGAGCTTTTATGGTGCGGGCGAAGTGGTCACACCTGCGGGTGAAGTCACACCCTTTGCAGCACCGTACATCATCGTCAAGGATTTGAAGAAGAACCCCACCAGCATCATCAAAAGCAAGCCAGGGGCTAGCGTGGTGGACATGGGCGACGGGGTTTTGCTACTCGAGTTCCATTCCAAAATGAATGCCTTGGGCGAAGATCAAGTGCTGATGGGGATGCAAGCCCACAAACTGGTGCAAGAATTGGGCTACAAAGGCTTGGTCATCGGCAACGACGGCGAGAATTTTTCGGCAGGGGCAAATTTGGCGGTGCTGTTGATGCAGGCCCAAAATGGCGAATGGGACGAGATCAACGAAGGCATTCGCATGTTCCAAAAATTCGTGGTCTCGATGCGGTTTAGCCCACATCCTGTGGTGGCTGCACCCTTTAATTTGGCACTCGGTGGCGGCTGTGAAGTCTCGCTGTATGCCGACCATCTGCAGGCCAGCGCCGAGCTGTATATGGGCTTAGTCGAAGTGGGAGTGGGGCTGCTGCCTGCGGGCGGTGGCACTGCCGAAATGCTGATTCGGGCGATGGACGGGGTGGGGGTCAATCAACCGCTGTGGCCCGCTGTGCAAAAGGTTTTTGAAACCATTGCCACCGCCAAGGTCTCGAGCAGCGCCCAGAACGCTCGAGGGCTAGGGTATTTGCGCTCTGGCGACGGGATTTCGATGAACCGTGACCGTTTGTTGGGGGATGCCAAGAAAAAGGTACTCGAGCTATCAGACGGCTATGTGCAACCGCAAATGCGCCAAGACATCCCCGTGATGGGTGCAAACGGCATTGCTTTGTTGAAATCGGCGCTCTACGGCATGGTGGAAGGCAAATATATCAGCGAATATGACCGCGACATTGCCTTGCAGATTGCCAATATTTTATGTGGGGGCAACACCAACCAGCGCGGCGCTCGAGTATCCCACCAGCACCTGTTAGACCTCGAGCGGGAAGGCTTTTTGGCCCTATGTGGAAAGCGTAAAACCCAAGAGCGCATCGGGCATATGCTCAAAACCGGCAAGCCGCTTAGGAATTAGGAAGCTCGAGATAAGTACAACTCATCTGGAAAAGTTTTCAGAACAAGGGGTCAATCATGCGTGAAGCTGTTATCGTATCTGCCGTCCGAACCCCCGTGGGTCGGGGAATTAAAGGAACACTTGCCAATACACGCCCAGACGATCTGGCGGCACTGGTGCTGCGCGAGGCGGTCAACCGTGCGGGCATCGACCCGAATTTAGTGGAAGATGTGATTTTGGGCTGTGCCATGCCCGAGGCCGAACAGGGCATGAATCTGGCGCGGCTGGCGGCGCTGCGGGCAGGCTTGCCCGACGCGGTGAGTGGGGTCACGGTCAACCGCTTTTGCTCGAGCGGGTTGCAAACCATCGCAATGGGTGTAGCCGCAATTATGGCGGGTCATAACGATGTGGTTTTGGCGGGCGGCGTGGAATCCATGAGCTATGTCCCGATGATGGGCCACAACCCCGCACCCAACCCCACCCTGATGGACTCGAGACCAGGAGCCTACATCAGCATGGGTCTCACTGCCGAAAATGTCGCCGACCAATACCACGTCTCGAGCGAGGATCAAAACGCCTTTGCCCTCTCGAGCCACCAAAAGGCCGCCGCTGCCATCGATGCGGGGCGCTTTGTGGATGAAATTATTGCGGTTCCTGTGCAAGTCGATAGCTTCAAGGGAACCAAAGTGGTCTCACAAACCCACAGCTTCGACACCGACGAACTGCTGCGTCGCGAAACCACCCTCGAGGGGCTGAGCGGGCTAAAACCCGCCTTCAAAGCAGGGGGCAGTGTCACCGCAGGCAATGCCAGTCCATTTTCGGATGGTGCAGCGGCAGTGCTGATCATGGAAGCCAAAAAAGCCGAAGCACTGGGCCTGAAACCCTTGGGCAGAATGCTCAGCTTTGCCACCGCAGGCATCGAACCCGAAATCATGGGGGTTGGCCCGATCAAAGCCATTCCCAAAGCCCTCGAGCAAGCAGGTCTGACCCTCGAGCAAATTGACCTGATCGAACTGAACGAAGCCTTTGCTGCCCAGTCGCTGGCTATCATCCGCGAGCTGGGTTTAGACTCGAGCAAAGTGAATGTGAACGGTGGTGCAATTGCGCTGGGGCATCCGCTGGGCGCAACCGGGGCCAAGCTGACCACTTCGCTACTCTACGAACTCAAGCGGCGTGGTGGGCGTTATGGGCTAGTGACCATGTGCGTAGGTGGGGGTATGGGCGCGGCGGGGGTTTTCGAGGTTTTGTAATCTCCCCAAAAATATAAAAAGGGTCGGATTAAATTCCGACCCTTTTTATGATATTCTCGAGGGATATTTAAACCCCTCGAGGGCTAAACCCAATTTTACTCTGGCTTAATAAAATCGCTATACCACTTACCACTGGCCTTCATTTTCCGCTCGAGGGTGGTAAAATCTACATAGGTCAAACCAAAACGCTTCTCATAGCCTTCGGCCCATTCAAAGTTATCCATCAAAGACCATGCAAAATAACCTTTCAGGGGAACTTCTGCCTTAATCGAATTGCTACACGCCTCGAGGTGGAGTTTGAAATAGTTCAGCCTCGAGGTGTCATTGATTTCGCCGTCTTCCCCTACTTCATCTTGATAGGTTGCGCCGTTTTCGGTGATGTAAATGGCGGGTGGATCATAGTCGTAGGTTACACGCTTTAACAAATCAGTCAAGCCTTGTGGGTACACTTCCCAATCAAAAAAGGTGTATTCGCCTTCCACATGCACTTGCTCGCTTTCAAACAAACCCGCGCCCGCTTTGTGCTTAACATTGGCCCGAGTGTAATAGTTGATCCCCAAAAAGTCGGTTTCCACCGCAATGGCTTCCATATCCCCCGCCACAATCACAGGCGAAGCCGCGCCATAAATCTCGAGCATATCTTGTGGGTAGCCCTTGCCATACAGCGGATCGAGGAACCAGCGGTTCATAAAGCCATCGCTGGTGCGGGCGGCGGTGGCATCTTCGCTCGAGTCGGTAAAGGCGTAGGTGGGGCCAAGATTTAGGGTGATTCCCACTTGGGCATCTACGCTATTTTGGTGCAAGATTGGAACCGCAAGGCCGTGCGACAGCAGCAAATGATGGCTGACTTGCAAGGCCGTTTTCAGATCACGGTTGCCTGGAGCGTGAATGCCCATCAGATTACCCAAAAAGGCCGCACACCACGGCTCGTTGTGGGTGATCCAGTGCTTCACACGGTCTCCCAAATGCTTAGATAGCACATCGGTGTACTCGAGGTAGGCCGCCACGGTATCGCGGCTGGCCCAACCGCCCGCATCCTCGAGGGTCTGGGGCAAATCCCAGTGATACAGCGTGACCCATGGGGTGATGTTGCGCTCGAGCAAACCATCCACCAAGCGGTCATAGAACTCGAGACCTTTGGCATTGACTGCACCGCGACCTTGGGGCAAAATCCGTGACCACGACACCGAAAAGCGGTAGGCCGCTAGATTAAATTGCTTCATCAAATCCAGGTCACGCTCGAGCAGATGGTAATGGTCACAGGCCACATCACCTGTGTCGCCCCCCTTGACCTTGCCAGGAGTATGACTAAACGTATCCCAAATACTGGCGCTGCGCCCATCCTCGAGCGCGGCTCCCTCGAGTTGATAGGCGGCGGTGGCGGTTCCCCAAATAAAATCTTTAGGGAAATTGCTTCGGTGGGGGCTGGAAATCTCAAGTTTTAGGGTGGTGGTCATTTGGGTTTTCCTTGTTGGGCTGTAGCAGCTCAGGTCTTATTTGAAGGTATTTTGAGTATATTTGATTTTACTAAACATTGCAATATCTTAGAGATCACAATCTCCTCTCGAGCGGGTGAAACCCGATACAAAAACAAAAATGGTAGCGGGTATTCGCTCGAGCGTATTGAAAAACAAAGCTCGAGTCTCCCAAAACATGTTGAATACTGCTACCAAGATTGTAAGGTATGGATTCTTAACCTTTGACTGCGCCCGCAGCCAAACCAGCAATCAAGTTCCTCGAGGTAAAGGCAAAGATCACAAGTAGAGGGATGACTGCAATACAGATACCCACCATCATCGCACCCGTTTCGATAGTGCTAGTTCCCTGCAAACTACGCAACGCCAAAGGTAAAGTAAACGTTTCACTTCCCTTTAAGATGATGGTGGGGCCAATAAAATTATTCCACTGCGTAATAAAAGTAGTTAGAGCCAAAGTTGCACTGGCAGGCCCCAGCAGTGGAATAATAATACGAATAAAAACACCAATCTCACTGGAACCATCAATTCGAGCTGCTTCAACCAACTCTTTGGGTATAGCCGTAGTCATATATTGGCGCATCAAGAAAATG
>JANYFS010000564.1 GCA_025359705.1 Deinococcales bacterium
TAGTTATACCGTTCAAAAGGGTGACACCGCTTTTTCCATTGCGCGTCATTTTAAATTGACAGTAGAAACTTTGGTTAGCCTAAACGGTTTGGCAAGCTCTCAGCTCGAGTTGGGCCAGCAATTGCTGGTAGTTGCTCCAAAGCCTATCAAAGAATCCGTTAAAGAATCCGTTAAGGTTATTGCACGAGTTAAATCCTCGAGCGTAGCTGTTGCTGCTTCATTTGTAGTTCCATCATCTTCGGTTGCTACTCCAAATATTTCGAGTAATACCTCGAGCGATACCGTTCTAAATACTTCCCCAGTCAATACACCCATCAATACACCCATCAATACACCCGTCAATACACCCGTCAATACATCCAGCACCAGTTATCATGTGCAAAAGGGTGATACCTTATTTTCAGTCTCGAGGCAGTTTGGAATTACAGTTAGCGCTTTACAAGAAGCCAACAATTTGACCAGTGATGCACTTGCACTAGATACCGATTTGACCATTCCTGCAAAACTCGAGCCAGAACCCAGCGTTCCAAATACCCCCAGCGAACCCGATCTGGGGGTTTCTAATGGAAATAGCCCGAGTAACCCTACAGACTCCAACGTTTGGAAGACCAAAGCGATGAGCTTGATGGGTGTGCCTTATGTGTGGGGTGGCAAATCCACTCGAGGTACCGATTGTAGTGGTTTTACCACTCAAGTCATGGCAACAATGGGCATTAAATTGCCCCGCCGCTCGAGCGACCAGTACAACACCGGCGATAGTGTGAGCCGTGAAAACCTACAAGAAGGCGACTTGGTTTTCTTTAATACCGCAGGGAACGGGGTTTCGCATGTGGGAATCTATTTGAGCGAAGGTAAATTTATCAATGCCAATAGTTATGTGGAAAAAGTTGCCATTGATGATCTCAATTCGTCATATTGGGCCGCACGGTATATGGGCGCACGCCGTGTTTTAAATGTCATCAGTATAACCGCTTCACGCTAATCGCTCCAGGGCATAAAAATGTTCTAGGATACCCAATAATCCTTATTAGGTATCCTAAACCGAAATTAATTACACCAAAATTAATTACACCAAGCTCGAGAACACATCGAGCATTTTTTTGCGGTCTAAATTCATTCCCAGCAGCACAATCAACAAAATACGGGCTTTGTGGGCATTGAGAAACGAAGCGGGAATGCACCCTAGCTCGAGGAGTTTTTTTCCGCCGCCTTCGTAGCCGTATACAGGCAGGATGGGGCCAGCGTGGGTTCGGGTTGCCAGTACCACGGGGATCTTGGCCCCCTCGAGCATTAGGGCGGCTTTAGGAGGCAGGTTTCCCGTTCCTAGTGCGGCAATCACCAAGCCATCTGCTTGGGTCAGGGCCGCCTCGAGTCCTTCACCTTGCCAACCTGCATAGGCATACAAAATATCCACCCTCGAGCTTGCCGATTGTGCCTCCAAAGGGTGGCGGGTTTCGGGTTGGGCAAAATAGTGAATGCCTGTGCCATCCACACCTACCCCCACCTGACCAATCGGGCCAGGGTAGCCGCCAAAGGCGTGGGGCAACGTGGTGTGGGTTTTGGTGACGGTGCGGGCATCAAAAATATCTCCGCCAAACACCACCAACACACGGCGGTCTCTCGAGCGGGGGTGCATGGCAGTCAGGGCCGCTTGCCAAACGTTGCCTGGGCCGTCCCAAGAAGGCTCGAGGGCGTGTTTCATGCTGCCAGTCAGCACCACAGGAATCTCCACCTGAAGGGTTAGGTACAGAAAAAAGGCGGTCTCCTCGAGGGTGTCGGTTCCGTGGGTGATCACAATGCCGTCTACATTGGGGGCGATCTGGTGGATAAATTGGGCCAGTTCTTGCATGTGGGCGGGGGTAATGTGTGGGCTAGGCAGGTTGAAGGGTTGGTACACCTCGAGGTCGAAGCGGGCCAACTGGGGCAGGGCTTGGGTCAGATCGTTGGGACTCGAGAGTGGGCGCACATTCCCCTGTTCGTCGGGGCGGCTGGCGATGGTTCCACCCGTTTGGATGATGGCAAGACGTGGCGCGGGATTTGGCGCGGGATTTGGCATAGAGTTACAGGATACCGTGATGCCTGCAAAATTCGCAAAACCTTGTACTGCATCTTTTGGTGGCCTTGCACAACCAAATCCACCCAATCCAACACAGGAACCCCCAAATCTTGCAGTGGCTTTTGCAAGGCTTGACTTTTTTGCTGCAACTGGGCATAGTCCTGCAAAAT
>JANYFS010000595.1 GCA_025359705.1 Deinococcales bacterium
AGACTTCGGCACGTTCGAGGAGGCCGCCTGTGAGCAAAGAGACTGCGCCACCTTTGGTTTTGATGTCTTGGGTTCCAAAAAGCTGATCCATCACGGGGCCGAGTTCTTCGCCTGCTTGCACCCGCTTGCCCACTTTGGGGGGCAAAAGCAAGTTGCTCGAGCGACTGAAGGTGGTTTTGACTTGGGTATGAACCACCACGATACCAAAAAGCCATGCGCCGTGGCGGTCAAATTCCACCCCTCCCTCGAGGCCGATGCCCCAGGTGGCACTGGGTTGCTCGAGCGCACCGAGAGCGCGACTGAGTGCGCCACGGTAGGTTTCCTCGAAGCCAAGGGGTTGTTCGCGGACTTTGGAGGGAACCATCACCCCACGCACCTCGAGGCTGGGTAAAAGTTGGGCAAAAATGCTTTGCACGGGTTGAACTTTGACGGGATTGCTCGAGCCAACGATGATCATGGTGAAACCCCCAGAATAGATGTGTAAAACCTTTCCTCGAGTTTAGGCGCTTTTTAGCACGAAGGCAAAAAATTAAAAAGCGTAATATTGCACACGTAGTTCCCTAAGATTTACTAAATATTCTTAAATGTCCTCAAATATTCTCAACCCTTTGACCATTGGGTGCAACTTTAGACTGAATCAATGCGGCACTTTAACAGCACTCGAGGAGAACAACATGGCACTTTTAGATAACGTTTTGGGAATGGTAGCGGGAAATAACCCTTTGGTCAAAATCGTTTTGGGAATGTTGGGCAACACCCAAGCAGGCGGTGGACTCGAGGGAATTGTGAAACAGTTTCAACAGGGCGGTTTGGGGGATTTGGTGGCTTCTTGGACAGGTACAGGCCCAAACCAAGCCATCAGCCCCGACCAAGTGCATCAGGTATTAGGAGCGAGTGGTCACTTGGATCAGGTGGCCCAAGAAGCGGGGATCAGCAAAGAGGAAGCAGCAGGCGGTTTGGCCCAGATTTTGCCCCAATTGATCGACCAATTGACCCCACACGGTCAGGTTCCACAAGGGGGTGTTTCCAATCCCCTCGAGATGTTGAAGCATCTCTTTGACGGGAAGTGATAAACCCGAGCTTAACCCAGCAATTTCGCAACCAGCCTTGGCACTCCGCTCGAGGCTGGTTCTTCTAGGGTGTGTAGGTTGTACAGTGCGGGCAAAACTGGAATATTTGGGTCGATGATACATTTGGAAACACTGCTTGGCACGTACTCGAGCAGGCCCGCTGCGGGATAGACCACCAGTGAAGTGCCGACCACCAAAAAGAAATCGGCATTTTGAGCCATGATTTTGGCTTGTTCAAATTTCGGAACCCTTTCTCCAAACCAAACGATGTCGGGGCGCAGTTGGGAACCCAGCGGGCAAAGCTGACCCAGCTCGAGTTCCCAGCCGTTTTTGCTGACCTCGGAAATATTAAAAACCAGGTTTTCGTCTGCGCTCGAGCGCACCGAATTGAGTTCGCCATGCAAATGCAACACTTGACTCGAGCCTGCTCTTTCGTGCAGGTCGTCCACATTTTGGGTGATGATCTGTACGTTAAATTTCTCCTCGAGTTGAGCTAGGGCAAAGTGGGCCGCATTGGGCTGCACTTCTTGGGCTTTTTTGCGGCGTTGGTTGTAGAACTCCAGCACCAAAGCGGGGTCTTTTTTCCAGCCCAAGGGCGAAGCCACGTCCTCGAGGCGGTGGTTTTCCCAGAGGCCATCTGAGGCGCGAAAGGTTTGAATTCCTGATTCGGCGGAGATGCCTGCGCCTGTTAAAACGACAATATTTTTCATACCCGTATTTTTCATGGCTCGAGTCTAGCGAATTGAAACGGGTTTGGGATACGCCAAATGGTTTAGAGCAGTTGTCCGTTATCCGTCGTCCGTTTTCCGTTTTCAGCAGTGTGGAAAATACCGTATCTTAGACAAAGAAATTATTTTTTGATAGGGTTAGTTCAACCATCTCACTCTGACAAATGCTATAGGTTCGAAGGGGTTATTTTTAGACATGGTTGACCCCCCTGGTTGTAACGGGCTTCGCTGTTACAATATTCCACCCTTCGGGAGAGCTACGCGAACCCTACTTTGCAGGGGTGAAATAAAGATT
>JANYFS010000632.1 GCA_025359705.1 Deinococcales bacterium
GAAGAGGCCATCGATCGCGTGGTGGCCGGGCCGGAGCGGAAGAGCCGGATCATCTCCGAGCATGAGAAGCGGATCACCGCCTACCACGAGGTGGGCCATGCCATCGCCGCTGAAATGCTCCCCAACGCAGACCGTGTTCACAAGCTGACCGTGGTTCCACGGGGTCGCGCGGCGGGCTATATGATGCCCGTTCCCGAAGATCGGATGCACTACACCGAAGCCACCTTGCTGGACATGATTGGAGTGGCTTTGGCAGGGCAAGCCGCCGAAGAAGTGATTTATGGTGAAGTGACCACCGGAGCCTCGAGCGACTTTCAAAAGGCCACCAACATTGCCCGCAAAATGGTGATGGAATGGGGCATGAGCAAAGTGCTGGGGCCAGTGTGTCACTCGAGCGAGAACGAAAACTATTTGGGCGGCGGCTCTGAGCGCGGCCCCTACAGCGAAAAAACCGCCGAGCGCATCGACAGCGAGATCAAAAGCATTATTGATTTGCAGTACGAGCGGGTTTTGGCAATCTTGGCTGAGAACCCGCACCACATGCACCGCATTGTTGAGGAACTGATGGTGCGCGAAACCCTGACGGGCGACGAGTTCCGCATTTTGCTGAGCGGGGGCCGCCTGCCCGAAGAAGCCCTAGCCCAAACCCCTCGAGAGGACGGTAGTGATGGCGAGGATTTGCCTGGGATTGGGGCGCTGAGTCCTGCGTGATTTAAGAGGGTAAGAGTGTAAGAAAAAGATTAGGGAAGGTTGATTATGTATATCACCTTCCCTTTTTTGTTGTTTCCTCGAGCCACACTCTCTAAAACACAGCTAAAACACTCCTAAAACGCCACCCCACCAATCAAATCCCCCCTCGAGATAGGCCCAAAAAAACGGCTATCGATGCTTTCTCCCAAATGGCGGTTGTCGCCCATTACAAAATACTGATCTTTACCTAGCAGTATGGGTTTCATATCTACATAGGCGGGGTCTGAACTGATATATGGCTCGAGGACTTTAATCTTATTGAGAAATAGTACCCCGCCTTTTAGCTCGAGGGTATCTCCAGGCAATCCCACAATGCGTTTGACATACCTCGAGCGCATCTCCAGGCCAAAAAGTCCCCGCTCGAGGCTGTAAGGGGTCTCCAGCGGCGGCATACAGGCCACCACTTGCCCCAACTGTGGGAAGCTCGAGGAAAAACGAATCCCGCGCCAGATCCACAGCAACTGCCCATCGTGCAAAGTGGGGTTCATGCTATTGCCATCCACCCTCGAGGGAAAACCCACAAAATTGAACAGCACCAGCAGGGGCAAAACCACCCACAACAACCACTCGAGCAGCACTCGCATCACTTTATTTTGGCGGGAAGGTTTTGGATTTTGCGGAATGGGAGGATTCACAGGTATTTTAAGTTTTTTATTGTATCAAATGAGATTCGGGGTGGATTTAACTTCTCCCGCACGCTCGAGAGTATAGCACTTCAAATCCCTCGAGCGGAGCTTGATCTTGACCATTTATGTCCGTTTTTAGACCGTATTTGCTCTGTTTCCAATGTACCAATCGGCTAAAATGAAACCTATGAAAAGCGCCCTTTTGGTGATCGACGTGCAAGACTCCTTCAAAGCCCTTTCCCGCTGGGAACACCGCAACAACCCCGCCTTTGAGTCCAATCTGCTCGAGTTGATCGCGGATTTCCGCTCGAGAGGGGAGCAGGTGATCTACATTTTGCATACCGATCCCGACCCCGCCTTCACCAAAGGCAACCCTGCCTATAAATTGATGGATTTCCTCGAGCCACTGCCCCACGAACCCACCTTCGAGAAAAGCAGCCGCAACTGCTTCACCTCCACCGCACTGGCCCAGTACCTGACCCAAAACGGCATTAGCAAATTGGTGATCACCGGGATTCAGACCGAGCAGTGCTGCGAAACCACCGCTCGAGTGGCGGGCGATTTGGGCTACAGCGTGGATTTTGTCACCGATGCCACCCGCACCTTTCCGATCAAACACTGGGAACTCGAGGAGTGGATTTCGACTACAGAGATCACCAAGGCCACCGAATACCATCTGGCGGGGCGTTTTGCGCGGATTGTGGGAACGAGTCAGTTTATTGCAGAAGGCAACTAAATGCCCACGGTATCTCAATGCCTACGGTAGCCTTTTTACTGCTCGAGGGGGTGCATTTGCTGGATTTGGCTGGCCCCGCCCAGGTTTTTTATTCCGCTACCGATCTGGGCCAGCCCTACACCTTGCGCTATTGCAGCCCCAAAAGTGAAGTCAAAAGCGCTCAGGGATTGCATTTGGCCCAGATCGAGCCGTTATGTGACCTCGAGACGGAGGATACCCTAATGGTAGTGGGGGTTCGTACAGGACAGCAGTTTCAGCATTTGACCAAACCCGATGACCTAACCCTCGAGTGGCTGCGAAAACAGGCCAAACGTGGGGTACAGATGGCTTCGATCTGCTCTGGAGCGATTGTTTTGGCAGAGGCGGGCTTGCTGAACCAGAAAAAATGCACCACCCACCACCTGCTGACCCAAACCCTGCAAAGCCGTTACCCCGCACTGAAGGTACAAGAAAACGTTTTGTTCGTGCAAGACAGTAATGTGATCACCAGCGCGGGCATTGCCAGTGGCATCGACATGGCGCTTTTTCTGATCGAGGAGCGGCACGGGGCTGAGTTTGTAGCGCGGGTGGCCCAAGAGTTGGTAGTGTATCTGCGGCGCAACGGCGAGCAAAGCCAAGATAGCTTGTATCTGAGCTACCGCGCCCACCCCCACGCGGGGGTTCACCGGGTGCAGAATTTTTTGCAGGAGACCCCAGAGCAAAACCACAGCCTCGAGCGCCTGTCGGGTGTGGCCCACCTCAGCCCCCGCAGCCTAACCAGGGCCTTCAAAACCCATACGGGCCTAACCCCACACCAATTCCAGCAGCGGATTCGCCTCGAGCGGGCCAAAACCTACCTGCAAAACCCCGAATACAGCATCGAAAAAGTAGCCCTCGAGTGTGGTTTTCAGGATGCACGCCAACTGCGAAGGCTATGGAAGCAGTTTTTTGACAGTTCCCCCAAAATGGCAAGGGCTTAAAACCTATTACCACAAGAGAAACAACAGGAGAAAAAACATGAAAACCCGAACCGTTGGCATTTATATTTTCGACGATGTGGAAGTTCTGGACTTTGCGGGGCCATTCGAGGTGTTCAGTGTGGCGGGGCAAAAGCTCGAGCCTAAGCCGTTTCAGGTGTTTTTAATGGCCCAGTACAACCGCCCGATCATCGCCCGCAACAGCTTGCAAGTGCTGCCGCATTTCACCCTCGAGACCGCCCCCGTTCCCGATTTGCTTTTAATTCCTGGCGGCGGAGGTCACAAACCCGATGGAACCCCTTTTGGAACCCGCCTCGAGCTATCAAACCCTGTACTGCTCGAGTACATTCACAAAATTCACCCCCAAACCGAGCTGACCCTATCGGTTTGTACGGGTGCTTTGATTTTGGCAAAAGCGGGCCTGCTTGCCCACCAAAAAGCCACCACCCACCATCTGGGCCTCGAGGCACTGCACACCATCGACTCGAGCATTGCGGTTCAAACGGGCATCAAATGGGTGGAAAGCGGGAAATTGATCACCTCTGGGGGTATTTCGGCAGGAATCGATATGTCTTTGCATGTGGTGGCTAAGCTACTGGGTGAGGAATTGGCCCTCGAGACTGCGCGGTATATGGAATATGACTGGATTGGCTCGAGTAATGTGTAAAATACGTATAGCGCTACCCAAGCTTTACCCAAGCCCCACCCACATTCCACCCACATTCCTCGAGGTGATGTTATGCGTATCCCCACCCTAATCCTGTCCACAATCTTTCTCTCGAGCGGTCTGAGTTTTGCCAGTTCGCTTGTCACCGATCTGCTGCTGACCAATGCCGAAGGGGGTAAAGCCATGACTGCTTTTGCCACCACAACTCCCAAGATTATTGTGTTTTGCCGTATTGCGGGCAAAGCCCAAACCCCCACTCAGGCGGTGTGGATTGCCGAAAAAGTCACTAATGTCTCGGCAAACTTTAAAATTGCTAAAGCCGAAGTAAAATTGCCCGTCACTACAAAGGGTTTGCTCCACAACGACATAAACTTCAGTCTTTCCAAACCCAATAAAGGCTGGCCTAAAGGTCAGTACCGTGTAGAGATTTTTGTAGCCTCTGGCCCAGGCAAACCTTATCCAAACACCCCTGAAACGGTTTTGCACTTTACCGTTAAATAACCGTAACTGATCAGGTCTATCAACTAAGTTCTTACCCGACAAGTAGAAGATTTCGAGTTTTTCAATAAATCCGAAATGATGGATTGTCTGGCAAAATCGGGCTTTTAGAGCAGTTGTCCGTTATTCGTTGTCCGTTTTCCGTTTTCCGTTAAGGCATGATCATAAATATCGTGTTTCAGACAGACGAATCCTATTTTGAGTAGCGTGATTGATCCGTTCATTACTCTGGCAACTGCTCTATAACTTTGATCCTGAACTGCTGAAATGCCCTATCCCTATGCCCTGTACCTTTAGGCATGGGGTTTTGCTGGTATGTGGCTTGCCCCTCGAGCGATGCATGGCGGCGGGGTAGCCCGTTACCATGCGCGTGGGTGGGAAAAATCCAATAGACTGGGACTGTGGTCAGTGCGGGGCATTTGGTGGTGGGATTTGATAAACAGGGTAATATATGGGTGAATGATCTGCGGATTCTCGAACAGTGCGCCTATATTTTGGGTCAGCTCGAGCGGATTTGGTTGGGTATTCGGATAGAGTGGCGTATTTAATTCAAAAAACAAATGTAATCCCTAAAGAAAATTCTTAGATATGATGTAAAAATTTGAAATAAGAATCATAATCATACAGGAGTAGGGATGATACGCGAAATAAACCCAAGTGACAAAAAAAATTGGATGGGTTGTCTAAAAAAAGTGGGTTTTTATGATTTCTACCATACCCCAGATTATATGGATGTCTGTGCATACCAAAATGTTCAAGTGGTACTTGTTTTTATTGAATCGAGCTATGGTTACGCAGCGATACCTTTTTATATCAAAAAAATAAATCAAAGTTTCGATCAGGTTGAATACTTTGACATCAGCTCGAGCTATGGCTACTCTGGTCTGATTGTAAGCAATGATTCCGAAAATCTACTCGATGATGCTATCGAACAGCTTAGAAATTATTGTATCTCTAAAAATATTATTTCGGTTTTTCTTAGATTCCATCCACTACATCAACTTTCCTTGGAGTTTTTGGATAATCACCTAGAAGTATTACAGATTGGTAAAACAGTATCAATGGATTTACTGGAAACTTCGCACAAGCAGAAGGTTCATTATCGCAGTGGCATCAAATATAATATTAGTAAGGCTAAAAAGAAAAATATTATCTGCGAGGTTGTCAATTGGGAAGAGTATATTGATGATTTTATTAGAATATATTACCAAACCATGACTCGAGTGAAGGCTGCGCCGTATTACTTCTTTCCCAGAGAATATTTTTATAAACTTTTTCAATGTCAAGATTTTGATATTGCACTTCTCGCTTGTTTCCTCGAGGGGGAAATGATTGGTGCTTCTATTTTTACTTATTGTAATGGCATTGCTCAATTTCACCTCAGTGGAACTCGAGATCATGCGATGGTGTTGTCTCCTACCTCTTTGACCATAGATACTGCTCGAGCTTGGGCCATCGAAAAAGGAGCGCATTCTTTGCATTTGGGCGGTGGTTTGGGCGGTACGGTGGATCAATTGTTTAGATTCAAGTCGGGATTTTCTAAAATGGAATATCCTTTTCATGTTTTAAAAATGATCATCAACCCCGAAATCTACTATCGATTGAGCCACTCCAAGAATATCAATCCGCAATCATCCACTTTTTTTCCTGCTTATCGAAGTAATGGATAATTGTGAAAGGATAACTTTTTATGCTCTCTACTGGGTATCCTATCCAAAGCACAAGAAAGGAAAACATGTCTGCAAAAACACACAAAACCAAAGTGGGAATCATCGGCGCAAATGGTTATGGCGGTGGGCAATTGGCCCAGATCCTCTCGAGCCATCCTGAAGTTGAGGTGGTGGGTTATAGCTCGAGGCAATTTGAAGGCCAGCCCTTCCGCGTGGCGTGGCCCAATTCCAACGATAATCACCTCTTCGAGAATATGGAGGCGGTGCTGGACAAATCCGACTTCATTTTTCTGGCTTTGCCCAATGGCCTAGCGATGGATTTGGTTCCTGGTATTCTCGAGCGGGGTAAAAAAGTGGTGGATCTCTCGGCAGATTTTCGTTTGCCTGCCGCCGAGTACCAAAAATGGTACGGCAAAATTCACTCGAGTCCAGAATTGATCGGGCAGGCAGCGTATGGCCTTCCCGAACTCGAGCGGCTTGCGATTTCTCAAGCGTCGCTCACTGCCAATCCAGGCTGCTATGTCACCACGGCGGCGATGGCTCTGCTGCCCCTAGCGCGGGCAGGACTGATTTCGGGAAGTGTGATTGTGGACGGAATCTCAGGGATTTCGGGGGGTGGACGCAATGCCGACGGGTTTAGTTATGCCGAAGTCAACGAAAATGTGGCGGCCTATAAAATTGCAGGAACCCACCGCCACACCGCCGAAATGGAAGCGAATCTAACACGGGCGGGACAACCTAGCATCGTCAGTTTTTCGCCGCATATTGCGCCTTACACGCGCGGAATTCTGTGTACCTGCTATGTCACCCCCAGCCGCGAGACCAGCCAAGCCGAACTCGAGGGTTTGTACCACGCTGTCTTTGAACACGAGTTTTTTGTGCGCTACACTGCCGATTTACCCACGCCCAAAGCCACGGTGGGCAGCAACCGCTGTGATGTAAGCGTGCGTTTTGACGCTCGAGCCAACCGGATTGTGGTAGTCGCTGCGCTGGACAATTTGGTCAAAGGGATGTCGGGCGAAGCGGTGCAAAACATGAATCTGATGCTGGGTTTGCCCGAAGATATGGGGCTGTCCAAGTGGGGAATTTGGCCCTAAACGTTTGTTTTTCGTGGTTCGTTTTTCGTTACAGATTATGCTCGAGATGGCAGAAAAAAAATCAGGTAGGGGAGGGTTTAAAACCATTCACTCCGACTAAATAAGTTTATGTCTTACCCGCATACCGTGCCACACGCACTAAACTCATGTTCTCAGGTGGGAAAACATACATCCCCAAATCTACCTCGGGGGGCGAC
>JANYFS010000633.1 GCA_025359705.1 Deinococcales bacterium
GCCGCATCTTGGACAAAGCGGCACGCTACGCGGCCTGTCCGCTGGCTCGTCCTGCTTCATGTAGACGTAAGCAAAGAGCAAACCAAAACCAAAAAAAAGCCCCTTTCGGGGCCATTCTTATTACTCGAGGTTATATTTATTTGTCTTGGGTCTCGGTGGTTTCTTCCTCTTTGCTGGGCGCAGTGGTGAACTGAGCAAACAAATCGGAGAACACATCGCCCAACTTGGTGCTGATCTTACCGCTCGAGGCTTCTTTAGCCACATAGCTGTAGTCGGCATCATCGCGGCGACGCTTGCCACCGCCGCCGCCACCCTGACCACCTTGGCGGTCATTGTTGCGGTAGTTGCCACTCATGCGCTCGCTGCTGCGTGAGCTGCCGCCGCCTTGTCCGCCACCCATGCCGCCAGCCGAAGGGCTGTAGCTGCTGGTGTCTCGAGCGGGGCCATCGTAGGGCAGGGCGCGTTTGCGCGATAGGCTGGCGCGTTGCTCGAGGGGATCAATCGAAAGCACGGCGGCTTCGATTTCATCACCCTTCTTGAACATTTCGCTGGGGTTGGTGACGCGCTCATGGGCCAGTTCGCTGATGTGAATCAGACCCTCGATGCCTTCCTCAACTTCCATGAACACACCGAAATCGGTGATGCCCGTGACTTTACCCTTGACAATGGTACCTTGTGGGTAACGGTCTACCAACATGGCCCAAGGATCTTGGGTGGTTTGGCGCAAACCAAGGCTGATGCGGCGGTCTTTGCTATCGATCCGCAGGATCATCGCTTCAACCGTTTCGCCTTCTTTCAAGATTTCGTTGGGATGACGCACGCGCTTGGTCCAGCTCATTTCGCTAACGTGAATCAGACCCTCGAGGCCAGGCTCGATTTCGACAAATGCACCGAAGTTGGTGAGGTTGGTGACTTTGCCACCAATTTTCTCGCCCACGTTGTACTTCTCGACGGCGGCTTCCCAAGGATCATTGGTCAACACTTTCATGGAGAGGTTGATGCGCTCGCGGTCTCCGTCCAAGTCGAGGACTTGTACTTTAACTTTGTCGCCCAACTTAACCACTTCGCGGGGGTGGTTGAAGCGACCATAGGTCAGCTCGCTGCGGTGAACCAAGCCGTCGATACCGCCCAAGTTGACGAATACGCCGAACTCGGTGATCTCCACCACTTCGCCCTCGAGCAAGGTGCCAGGAGCCAAGGAAACCAAGGTTTCTTCGCGGGCTTTTTGCTTGCGGTCTTCCACAATGGCGCGGTGCGAGATGATCACACGGTTGCGCTTGCGGTTGAGTTCAATCAGTTTGACCTCGAGGGGGTTGCCCACAAAGGGATCAAGCTCATTGACGCGGCGGGTATCCACTTGCGAAGCAGGCAAGAAAGCGCGAACGCCTTCGATTGAAGCCACCAAACCGCCACGTACTTTCTCGAGTACCTGAACGGTGAAGGATTCACCTTTCTTCTGCAATTCATCGAGGATACGCCATCCCCGATCCTGGTCGGCACGCTTTTTGCTCAGAATGATCACGCCGTTGGGGATGTCAACACGAACCACATACGCTTCAATTTTGTCGCCAGGCTTGAGCAGAGCCTGAACTTGTTCTTGCGTAAGGGGTTCTTCTTGGAGTTGATTGAAGGGAATATTGCCTTCAACTTTTGCGCCCACATCAACAGCAATGCCCTCACTGCCGATAAACACAACCGTGCCTTCGACGACATCGCCGCGTGAGACCTCGCGCAGCTTGTGGACTTCCTCAGCTTGAAGAACGTCCTCCATGGTCATGGCAGGGTATTCGTTTTCGGTTGTTGGGATTTGAGCGGTGGTGTCCACCGGGGTCGGGGTAGCCTTGTCTTCCATTACCTAAGTTCCTCCTGTTTCCCTTGCAGTGCAAGGTAACGCTTCAGTATATACCAAAAGGGGGCTAAGAGTCAAAGGGGGTTTTGATGCCCCACTTGCTTGCACGCGCACTCGAGCGGTTGTACGACACATTGGCACGGATATAGATTTGAGGGTTGGGCGAAAAAATAAAAACACAACGTATTTTGCTCGAGACCAAAAACAAAAATCAGGTAGGGGAGGGTTTAAAACCATTCACTCCGACTAAATAAGTTTATGTCTTACCCGCATACCGTGCCACACGCACTAAACTCATGTTCTCAGGTGGGAAAACATACATCCCCAAATCTACCTCGGGGGGCGAC
>JANYFS010000637.1 GCA_025359705.1 Deinococcales bacterium
ATGACTTGCAAGGCGAACGCGCAGGGGTGGCGGTGCTGCAAGATATGGGCGCGGACATCGTGCGGAGCGGCGCTACATTAACCATTCGGGGCCAAAAAACCTTGCACAGCTTGGTGCGAGACGGCGACTTTTTTACCGATGGGGTGCAAGCCCTGAGTAGCGTGGCGGCCTTTGCCATTGGCAATACCACTTGGGAAAATGTCTATACTTTGCGGCTTAAAGAGTGTGACCGCATCACGGATACCAAAAACGAACTATTGCGCTTAGGGATTTTGGCGGGTGAAACTGAAGATTCGCTGAGTATTGCAGGTGTACAGCAGCTCGAGGGGGGAATAACGGTAGGTGGACACGGCGACCACCGTATGATCATGATGCTCACCTTGCTGGGAATGCGGGCGCAAAAACCAATCATCATTACGGGTGCAGAACACATCCGCAAAAGCTATCCCGATTTTTTTGCTCACCTCGAGGGTTTGGGAGCCAAATTCGATTACCTCGAGCGCTAAGGATGCAAGCACAGGTTTTTGAAATAAACTACCATTCTAAAAATATAACCATTGATCAAAAAGGGATCAAGATCAAATCAAAACCAGAATTATCGATTGTGTTTCAAGAATGCATAAAAAACGCGGTAGACTATTTTAATAACTCACCAGATTTTGAAGTAACAGATTTAACAGGGGAAAAATTTACCTGCGTAGCCGTGAGAGACTACAAGGAAGTTGCTTATTTGCAGTATTATATTGAATTTTTCTCAAACCCTCCCGTGAGAATTGTTTTCTCTCGAGGGTTATTTATGGATTATTCGATACGAAACTATCGATATTTTGTGAAAAAAATCAATCATTTTGGTTTTACGACTTATGATATGAGCTAGTTATAAATTAAAAATCAATCTTTCTATGGTTTGGCATTGTGATTTTGAATATGGATCATTTTTATCATATCGACATCGCCATTTCCCTAATTTACTTTTTGCGGGCAATTTGACCCAAAGCACACCCACAAATCCTCACCCTAAACCCGCTATACTCGAGCCTAATGCTAGCCGTTGCCGCCACTTTACTTTTTAGTAGTTTCGATACCAGTGGTGATTTTTTGGGTGATGGACATTATGTTTTGCCACAAACCCTTAGCTCCCTCGAGCAAAAAAGCCTGGATCTTCGCAGTCTCGAGGTGTATAACCGCTCGGGAAAGCTCGAGCTGGACGTGGGATTTTCCAGTTTGCAAAATGCACTGGGTAGCCCACTGGGGTTTTCTACCAACTATCTGGATGTCTTTATCAAAACCAGTGTGGGCGGGCAAACCCGCTTGGGCGATACTGGGTTCAACACTCCGACCACTTCGGGTTGGCAATGGCATTTGACCATCACCCCGTTTCAAACACAGCTCGAGCGGCAGATCAAAAGCGAAAATACCCCGCGCAATCAAGCCACCAGTGGCATCAAAATCCGCAGTGAGGGCAGCCGTATGGTGATTCAAACTCAAATCCCCGCAGGAAAATATGGTTACTGGATTACCAGCCGCATTTTTGATCCACTCAGCGAAAAAGGTTACGCCGTTCCCTCGAGTGACCCCAACCCTAACCGCTTGTACAGCCCCATTGCCGACAGCCCCGCAGTCGTTGACCTGATGGCAGGCGGCAACCCCGCCACCACCTACCTCGAGCGCACCCTCGAGCCACTGGGCGAAGTGATTGATCGCCGTCCGCTGTTTTTGCTGATCCTGATTGGGGTTTCGCTACTGTTTACCCTGATTGCCACGGTGCAGATCTGGATTAGAAAACGTAGCTAAACTCGAGCAGATTAGTTATCTTTATTTATTTATCTTACGGACTATCCTATGGACATCGCTCAAATTTCTTCGCACACTTCTGTACTAACTTTCTGGCTAGCTTCCTCAAAAACCACTTCACTCGAGGGAGGTTTCTGAGCATTGGGCAAATACCGATTGGCCCAATATGCCACCGCATCCACTACTTTTTGCAGCCCTACCCCTGCTTCGGTCAGCGCGTAGGCAGTGCGGGGGGGCATGGTGCTGTGTACAGTTTTGGTAAGCAAACCGATCCGCTCGAGATGCTCGAGGCGCTGCGTCAGGGTGGCAGCATTGACCCCGCCAGTAATACGGCGCAATTCATTAAATCCCTTGGTTCCGCTAAGCAACCCCCGAATAATGTGCATCGTCCATTTTTCTTGGAGGATGTTGATCGCATTATGGACAGGGCAAAAACTATGCGCTTCCAAATCGATTTTTTCTACCACAGCATTTTCCGCAGCATTTTCTACAACATCATTTCCCGCTACAGCATTTTCCACAAACGCAGTATAGCACGTTTTACTCTTTTTTGTTTACTAGTTGATTTTTTAAACCAGTTGATGTTATAGTATACCTATGAACCTGACTGGTATTCATCACCTGACCGCAATGGCAAGCGACCCTCAGCGCAATCTGGATTTTTATGCGGGTGTGTTGGGCCTGCGTTTGGTCAAAAAAACCGTCAACTTCGACGACCCCAACACCTACCACCTCTACTATGGAGACCGCACAGGAACCCCAGGCACCATCCCCACTTTTTTCCCTTGGGTGGGCGCGGCGCGGGGGAGGGTGGGAGCGGGCAGTGTGCGAGTGACCTCGTTGGGGATTCCCCAAACCGCACTGGGCTTTTGGATGGATCGCCTGACCTCCAGTGGTGTGGCATACCACATGGTGCAAGATCTGGCGGGCGCTCGAGGGCTAGAATTTTCCGATCCAGACGGCATGGTTTTGCGCTTGGTTCCTACAGATTCCACCCCAAATCCCGATTCTGTGTGGCCCTTGCGGGTTGCTGCCGAATCCGCTATTCGGGGCATTGTGGGTGTGGAAATTCTGGTGCGGGTAGCCCAGCACAGCACCCGTTTCCTCGAGGCGTTAGGCTTTACTTTGCACTCAAATGTGGACGGCTCGAGCCGCTATGTTTTGGGCCACTCTTTTGTGGATGTGGTCGCCGATCTGAGCGCACCCCGCACCATTTTGGGGGCGGGCAGTGTCCATCATGTGGCCTTTCGGATTGCCAACGACGACCAACAAAAAGCCTTGCTCGAGCGGCTACACAGCGCAGGGGTGCAGGCCAGCCCTGTGATGGACCGCACCTATTTTCACTCGATCTATTTTCGGGAACCAGGCGGAGTGCTGTTTGAAGTCGCCACCGACGCGCCAGGGTTTGTGGTGGACGAACTCGAGGCGGAGTTGGGGCAAAACCTCAAATTGCCCGAGCAGTACGAAGATATGCGGGCCACGCTCGAGGCCAGTTTGGTTCCTTTGATCGCTCCCCAGTAATCCCCAGTAATCCCCAGTAACATGAAACTTGAGGTTTGCCTATGAACATCACCATGTTGCATACCACCCCGTCCCCTCGAACCATAACCTAACGTACCCCAAGACACATTTGCAAAATCTCCCTCGAGGTGCTACATTCTTAATGCTCAACTGCTCGAGCATGTGTTCAACATCTCGAGTTTCTAAATCCTCGCGGAGAGGTGCCAGAGTGGTTGAATGGGACAGTCTCGAAAACTGTTGTGTGGGCAACTGCACCGTGGGTTCGAATCCCACCCCCTCCGCCAAAACCCCAGACTTTCGGGTCGGGGGTCTTTTTTTGGGAAAATTTTTAGGCTCGAGGGGGAAATATCCTCGATTATTTGGGGTAAACCAAACGCTGCACCTCGCGCACCACATCGTAATCGCTGTCCAATGCAGGAACCATATATTCGGTGCGGTACAGGTTTTTCAATAGGTTCTTGCTTTCGGCAAAGTAGCGCATTCCCAAAATAGCTTTGGTCAGTTTTTGGGTAACTTCGGGGCAAGCCTCGGCAAAACCCTCGCGGACAGCCAAGGGATCACCCGAAATGGGTTTGCTGTAGAGCAAGGGCGTAACCAAGGCTGCTTGCTCGGGGCGCAGCAGTTGTGTCCAGCTTCCGCTATTGCCTTGGGTGTTGTCGGCAAAGGTCGCCACCACATCCACTTCGCCATTCAGCAAAGCCAGCACCGCCGAACCGTGGTCGCCCGCAAAAGTTTGCTTGGCAAAAAAAGTATCGGGGTCGATGCCTTTGCTCAACAACAAGGCTTTAGGATAGGCATAACCCGCCGCACTTTTGGGGTCGATCCAAGCGATGGTTTTGCCCCGTAACTCCTCGAGCTTTTTGATACCGCCTTCTTTGCGAACCACCAAAGCCGACCAATAGACAGGCTTGCTACCCCGCACACTTTTTAGCAAAACCTGCGCCCCTGCATTTTGGGCCGCATCCACATAACTTACGGGCGAAAACCACCCAAAATCCACCTGGCCCTTACGCATTCCTTCCACCAAAGCCGCGTAATCTTTGGCAACAAAGACCTTAATTGCCACGCCTTGCATATTTTTCTCGAGGTATTTTACTAGGGTAGGCGTATTACTCAAAACAGTAGTCGCATTTTGATCAGGATTAAAACCCATTTGCAGCGTAGTACAGTTTTCTTCGGCTAAGGCTCGAGTGGAAAGTAAAACACTTAAAATTGCAACGACAAACTTATAGTTATGTTTCATAGCTCTCCTTTATAGTTTACTCGAGGCAATTTGAAAGACTCGAGAGTTTACAATAAATATCTTTTTGACTGAAATTTGAAGAGGTTAGCTTTGGAATTATGACAGATTCCGAACCATCTCGAGCCGATTTTTGTTTTTTAGTCTCGAGAAGAATTATATTTATCATAAAAAATAACGAAAATAAATAACGAATTATAAAACAGTATGAACTTGAAAGGGTAGCGCTTGACCGACAATCGGAAATTGCGAGAATCTGGGAAACGAAAAGAAACGGGTGGTTTTCTTGGTACTAAACACCACAATATCAGGACTCGAGAGCTTTTCGGAAGGTTCCACCGAAGCCATGTTATCTAGTCGCACGGTACATAATTGATCGCTCATAAATGCACCCAGATCGGTATAAATATGATCGCCAATTTTGCAGGGTTTTCGCAAAGGGGTATGCCCATGAATGCTTGCCACCACAAAGGCGGGTAGTGGAAAGGGACCATCTTGGGGGCGTAACCACAGTGCAGCCGCCGAAGAACTCATGCCTTCTCTGGCGTGGGGTGGGGCGGCGTGGCTGCACAAAATACTGGGGGCCAGCGGCGGGCTTTCGGTGATGCCCAACACGCTAACAAAGCAGACAATTTGGGTCAAGCGTAAGTAGCGAATCAACCTCGAGGGCAGGCTTTCCAGGGTAAAACCGCCCCATTCTTCCGAAACCGAACTGCCGCCTGCATCCATCCAGCGGCTGTAGGACATCAAGGCCGATTTATAATGGTCAATTTTCTTGCTGACCTGAAAATCTTCAAA
>JANYFS010000098.1 GCA_025359705.1 Deinococcales bacterium
GCATAAGCCGCCACGAATGCAGCCCGCAGTGCCACTTCGGTTTTGCCAAAGCCCACATCGCCCGCAATGAGGCGGTCCATTGGGTGCGGAGCCTCGAGGTCGCGCTGGACTTCCGCCAGCGAAGTGATTTGATCTTTGGTCAGCTCGAACTGGAAGCCTTTTTCCACCAAAGTATCCCACTCTGGCACAGGGCCAAAGGCATTGCCTGGGGTGACTTGGCGGGCGGCGTATTGTACCAGCAGCTTCTGGGCCAGCATTTCCGCATTGGCCCTGGCCTTTTCCCGCGCCTTGATCCACTCGTTTTTCCCCAGGCTCGAGAGGCTGGGCGGGTCGTCGGTGGTTCCTGGGTGGCGGCGCAGGGTGGGCAGCAGTTCGATGGGCAGGCGGATTTTGGCATCGCCCTTGTACTGCAAACTGAGGTAATCCCGAAAAACTCCCAACACCTCGAGGGTTTCGATGCCCAAAAACTGCCCAATGCCGTGTTCGGGATGGATCAGATAATCGCCAATCTGCAAACCCACCGCATCGGTGACGGGCCGCCCCGCCAGTTTTTTGCCCCGCAGCGCCGAGCCGCCCTGAAAGCCGTACAGCAGATCTTCGGACAGCATCACCAATTTTTGCTCGGGAAACTCGAAACCGCCTTCGCCATTGCCACCGAGGAAAGTGACTTGGCCTGGGGCGAGGTAGGGGCGCTCGAGCCATCTTAGAGAGGAAGTGAGGGTAGGTGAATCTTGGGTTTTCCCTGATGTATCCAAGAAATTTAGGGTTTCTTTCTCGAGGTATTCGCCTGTTCGGGGGTGGCGCAGCAGCATCAGGACTTGGTAACCGCTGCTGGTCCAGCTTTTGATGTCGCGGGCAAAATCGCTGAGTTTGGCGCGGTAGAAGGGCAGGGTTTTGAAGGGAACCGTGCTGTCGGGTAGCTCGAGCGGGGTACGTCCAAACGAGGTGATTGCACGGCCTTGCAATTTTTTCCAGAGCAGTTCGGTGGCAATCTCGAGGGTGTCTTTAAAAAACTCGGGGGCATCCAAAAAAACCCGCCCCAGTGAAGCCTCGAGCCGTGTGGAATCCCAAGCCACTTCGGGAAGGTAGCCATCTGCGGGTGAAATCACAAAGCTCGAGGGGGGTGTTTCTGCTTTTGGCTCACCCAAAATCCGCAAAGTATCTAGCTCGTCGCCAAAAAACTCGGCCCGAATGCCGCGTGTCTCCTCGAGCCACACCTCGAGCGAATCGCCTTGCAGGGCGTAAAAACCGTTCTTTCCTTTTTCAGATTCGGTATCAAACAGGCTGTAACCCAAGCCCTCGAGACGGGTGATCAGGTTCGCTCGAGGGTAGTTTTTGCCCAGCTCGAGATTTAAAACCACATCGTCCAAATGGCGCGGGAACAGCTCGAGGGCTTCGCGCACATCCAAAACCACTTTGTCGGCCCGCCCCAACCACTGCTCGAGGTTGGGGTTCAGGCTGACGGCTGCGCCCAAACTGGGCAACCGCGCATACCCCGCCACCCGCTCGGGGGTGGTCAGCAAAACCGCTGGCCCATCGTATGCCGCAAAAAGGGCTTGGCGGGCCACCTGTGGCAATCCAATCAGGTGTCCTATGGGGGCTTGGGGCAATAGGGTTAGTAAGTCTCGAGCGGTCACGGGTTGCTATTGTACCGCGTATGAAACCGGTACAACTCCTCACTCACATCCCACAACCGCAACCCCGCCGCATCGTCCAGCGCCCTTGGGGAAGGTGTGACTTCGCGCTCGAGTACAAAATATTTTCCCGTTCCCTTGGGGATAGTTGCGCTCGAGGCCAAATAAATCAGGGTTTTGGCCCCTTCTTCGGGGCTGATCAAAAAGCGTTCGCCCAATTTGGCAAGGTGATCGATGAGGGTATTACTGCGCCAAATATCAGTTCGCACCGCGCCTGGGTGCAGACAATGAACGGTGATGCCTCGAGCCTGAACCCGCCGTGCCAGCTCGCGGGTGAATAAAATATTGGCGAGTTTGCTTTGGGCGTAGGCAAAAAATGAAGTATACCCCTCGACCATTTGTAGGTCGTGCCAGCGCATATGCCCCGTGCGGTGTGCGTCCGAAGCAGTGCTGACAATACGGCTGCCTGCGGGCATCAGGGGCAGCAGCTCGAGGGTCAAACCAAAATAGGCCAGATGGTTCAGGGCAAAAGTCGCCTCGAGGCCATCAATCGTGGGGGTTCTTTTGCCAAAAAATGCGCCCGCGTTGTTCACCAAAATATCCAAACGGTCAAAGCGTTCCTTAAACTCGAGGGCCGCCGCCTGTACGTTTTTTAGACTCGAAAGGTCGGCAATAATCACTTCGGCCTGGCCCCCCGCCGCCACAATCTGCTGGGCTACCTGTGTAGTCTTCTCGAGGTTACGCCCCAGCAGTACCACTTCCATGCCCATTTTTCCCAGCTCGAGGGCCGCCACTTTGCCAATGCCCGCGCTCGAGCCTGTGATGAGACATCTTTTTTTGGTTGGGTTTGGGTCTGGTTGCATTTGGGTATTTTAACACTCCTCGAGCGTGTCCCCAAAAATGGATGCCCTCGAGCGACCTAAATTTTGAACCCAGTTCACACCAAGCAATTTGTACAAAATTTGGTAAAAGATAAGTTTCAAATGAGCTACGATTCCCACAGGGATTCAGAAACCCGCTCGAGCCTGCAACACTACGAGCCTGCAACACTGCACACCCATTTTTTAGGAGGATTTTGTGAAAACCCATGTTTTAAGTTCTGTTTTACGGATCAGTGTGCTGTTCTCCGCAGTCGTATTGGTCGGTTGCAACCTATTTAACCCACCCCCCGCCCCTACCAGCATTCCAGAAAGCAGTGCCACAGGAGCGATCACAGGCGTAGAAGCCGCACTACCGCAAGGACAAAGTGAATTCGTCTCGAGCCAGGCTGCTACACCCACCGTGCAAGCGGCTCTTTTTTTGCGTGGTCTCACCTCGAGTGCAACCCTCACCCTCAACGGGAAAACGAATCTCTCGAGCGGCGCATCTTTGCATGGCAATTTGGGTTTCACCCTCAACG
>JANYFS010000105.1 GCA_025359705.1 Deinococcales bacterium
CAGTTTTCCGTAGTTCGTTATTCGTTTTTCGTCCAGAATATGATCGCAAATATCGTGTTTTAGACGAACGAATTTTATTTTGAGTCGCGTGATTTATCCGCTCGTTGTTCTGACAACTGCTCGAGTTATGGCTCTCGAGGGAAGGCCGTAACTCGAGATACCAAAACATTTTGGACCACGGGATGTACTCGAGCTACAAAGTCCAGATTCAATCTTCCTCGAGCAGATAGGTGATCACGGTACGCTCGAGGGTAAAACCCATTTTGAGGTATAAATGTTTGGCACTGCCCTCGTGGTCGTGCGCTCTGGCTTGCATGGTCATCACTTCGGGGTGGTTGAAGGCTTCGCGCACCGCGTGGTTCAGCAGCACTTTGCCGTAACCCTGCCCACGGTAGGCGGGATGCACCGCCAAATAGCTGAGCTTGGCGGCATCTCCCCAAATCTCGAGTTCGGCAAATCCCACCGCCTGTGGGCTGGTGGGATTGCTGCTGCACAAGACCAACAACTGAATCTCTTGGGTGGCAAAATGCTTGCGGTAATCTTCTTGGCTCCAGCTTAGCCGCTCGCTCCAGACATCCTCAGAAACGCGGTACAGCTCGAGGTATTGGCTATAGTCGATGCCAAAAGCGGGCAGCAGGGTATAACCTTCGGGAATATAAAAGCTGACTTTGGCATTTTTGCGGGGCAAGGTATAAAAATCGGTGCCGTGCATGGCCCCAAAACCATTGCGCTCGAGGCAGTCCCGCACTGCGCGGTTGCGCTTGGCGGCAAAGGCGTATACGGGATAGTTTTCGGTATGCTCGAGGGTGGTTTTGAGCAAAAGCTCGTGCGGTTGGTGGCTGGAAAGTGGCCCTTCCAAAACGTAACCTTCTTTGTAGGGGCTGAGGCCCGCATAGGCCCGCACCAGACCCAAATCGTCTTGCCAGACCCAGCTTTGCTTGTTTTCGCACTCCCAGCGCAACCCCTCGAGTTCTCTGGCCTCGGGCGCAAAAACCTCACGGTCTGGAGCGGAATCCATCCACTCGAGCAAATTGACCACATCATGAAGATCTGAAGGTTGCATCAGCCGAATCATTTTTGGTTCCTCCACCGCACGTTTAAACATGTGAAAAGGGGCTTGCAGACGCTTGCAGACGATAGTGCAGAAAACAATAGAGAGGGTTCTTAAGTTGTATTGTAATCCTTTTGACATGAGGGCGGGGGTCGCTTCGCTCGAGGGCGGGAGGGCGTGAGGGTAAGAGAAAGAAAAAGAATGTGGCTCGAGGGGGTTAATCTCGAGCCACACAATTCCTAACGAAAAACGAAAAACGAACCACCAGCAAACAACCCTTAAACCTTCACCGTAGCCTTGCGCTCGAGGGTTCCCCAGCCCACCATGCGGCCTTTGATGGCGCTGAGTGCGGCTTGGATGGCGACGATGTAGAGCAACTGGCGGTAGAAAAAGCGTTGGAGCGGCAGCCACGGAATCAGGCTCCAATCTTCGTTGCGCTCGAGGGCAAAGGCGAGGAGGGCAACCAACATATCTACCCCCAAAAAGATCAGGTAGTAGAGCAAAGCAGGACTCGAGGAGGTGTGAACCAACGGGTGATAGACCGATTGGAGGGCCGTCCACAGCAGCGAAACCAGCATGGCAATGTCCAGCAGAGCCGAAACAAAAGGGAAGGCAATTTGAAAAATAAAAACATTGGGTAAGGTGATGCTGCCCAGTGCGCCATATCGGGGGCGAAATAGGGTGTCGCGGTGCTTCCAGGTGGCTTGCAGTGTGCCAAACATCCAGCGAAAACGCTGCTTGAGAAAGTCGCGCACGGTATCGGGGGCTTCGGTGTAGGCGATGGCGGCCTGTTCGTAGCCGATGTGGTAGCCACTTCGCAGCAGGCGCAAGGTTAGGTCGGCATCTTCTGCCAAAGTATCACTGGCAAAGCCACCCTGCCCCTGCAAAATACTGCGCCGCCACGCGCCAATGGCTCCAGGAACCACCGAAATACACCCCAGCAAAGCAAAGGCCCGCCGCTCGAGGTTTTGACTGCTGATATACTCGAGGGCTTGAATGCGGGTCAGCAGATTGAGGCGGTTTCCCACCTTGGCATTGCCCGCCACCGCTGCAATCTTAGGATCTGCAAAATGACCCAACAACAGGCGCACCGCTTGCGGATTCAGCACCGTATCGGCATCGAGCAGCACCACTACTTCGGCCTCGGTTTGCTGCATTCCAAAATTTAGCGCCCCCGATTTACCCCCGTTGGGAATGCGAAAGGTACGCACTCGAGGGTGATTTCCATACCTCTCTTGCACCTTTGCCAAGGTTTGATCTTTGGAACCGTCGTCTACCACAATAATTTCAAAATTGAAAAAGTCTTGCTCGAGCAAAGATGTCAGAGTTTTCAGAATCACTTTTTCTTCGTTGTAGGCGGGTACAATCACCGCAACACTGGGCTGTGTGGCACTGGGTAGCTCGAGCGGGTTCAAAGCTCTTTTTCGGCGGCCTTGCACATAGGATTCAAACAGAGCCAATAACGCAATGAAACTGATTCGAGCCACACTGAGGGCAATACCCACCATAAACAGCCACTGTAAAGCGTAGGTTGCCAGCTCGAGAAAGCCAAAACTGGTGGCGTTGAAATGGCTCAACCAACCGCCCACTTTGGGCATCACCGTATCGCGGTTGACTCCCATCAGATCGGCAACACCCACCAATTGATAGCCCTCGGCCCGCAGGGTGCGAATCAAAATCGGCAACGCGGCAACGGTGGCGGCGCGGTTGCCGCCCGCATCGTGCAACAAAACCACTTGACCTTCGCCGCTATGAATTTGCTGAAGGGTATCCTGCACAATTTTGGCAGCGCTTGCACCCGTAGCCCAGTCCAGTGGGTCGATGCCCATACCCACGGTGTAATAGCCCATATCCCCCGCTCGAGTCACCGCCCCCGCTTGATCGGGGGTTTCGGGTTCCACATCCTCGGCAAAAGGCGGGCGAAACAGCAGGCTGGAGACTCCCAATTGTTCCTCGAGCAAGCGCTGGGTGGCGTTGAGTTCCACCGCAAACTGGGCGGGTGTCACCAAACTGAGGTTGGGATGGGTGAAGGTATGCACCCCAAGCTGGTGGCCCTCGAGGTAGATCCGCTTGGTCAGATCGGGATACAAATCCGCATTCATCCCGATCACAAAAAAAGTGGCGGGGACGTGGGCCGCCTTCAATAGATCCAGAACTTGCGGGGTATACAGCGGATCGGGGCCATCGTCGAAGGTCAGGGCAATTTTCTTGGCTTTGGTCGCGCCCCAACGGGTGATCACGTAAGGCGAAGCGGGTCGTTCGAGCGACTCCCCCACAATCAAACCGTTTGTGGGGTTCCAAACAATATTTCTGCTGCCATCTTTGGGGGTCGCCGTCACCTTGAGGATTTCGCCCGCACCTTGATAATTGATGTCGTAGCCGTAGTGCAAAGTGCTTAGCCCTCGAGCGGCTTGTGCGCCCAAATTGGCCCGCCCATCAAATACCTGCCAAATCGAGGGATCTTCTTGGCCCAAACGCCATAGTGCATAACCATTCAAATGCAGGTCGGCGCTCGAGCGGATTTCGTTGTACAAACTGGGTGCGTCCAAAAACCAGACGTGATGCAGCGCGTTGGCATCGTCGTAATAATCAAAATGCGGGGTCAAACTTTGAGGCTCGAGGGCAATTTTGCCTTGGGATTCTTGGGCCAAAGTTTGAGCATCCTGAAAAGAAAGCTCGCTGGCTCCCGCCTTGCCCTGCGTCCAATCGTAACCATAGTTACCCAGTGCCAGCACATATTTGTTGGCAGGAACCTGGGCCAAACGGCTGCGAAGGTTGTGCATCACCCACGGCAAAGAAGCCACCGAACCTGCCACGCTCGAGTTTTCATGTTCGTCGTAGCCCATCAATACCAAATAATCGTTGACTTTGGACAGCCCAACATAGTCAAAATCGGGATCATCCAGTGGAACCGACTGCGAAACCTCGAGATGTTGCGGGTGAAAACGGGCATAGAGCTGGGTCATGAAGCGCTCGAGGTTGGCTTGGCTCTCGCCTGGAACAGTCTCGAAGTCGATATTGACCCCGTTTAAATGGTTGCTTTTAACAAATCCCTCGAGTCCGTCGATCAGATGTTTGCGTGAAGTTTCGCTCGAGAGGACTTTTGCCAGCATTTCACCGTTCCAATCGGCTTTAGTGCTGTCAAAATTGTTAATTAGTGCCATGATTTTTAGGCTGGGTTTGTGCGCCCGAATGTACTCGAGGGCGCGGCTTTGCTTGATTGGGTCGTCGATTTGCAGGTTTCCACCCGAGCGCAGGTGCAACCATTCGGGCATCAGTTTATCCAAACTGCCCAAGTTGGCTTTGAGCGAACTAAAACTGTTGTCGTCCCAGTTGACATAAAAGCCAATCACACTCGATTTACTTGGGTTTGGGCTGGGCTTTGAAGTGGGTTGTGAAGTGGGCTTTGATGCAAAAGTCTCGAGCGGGTGGAGATTTGAATTGAGGTTTGAATTTAACTCGAGGGGAGCATTGATTTTGGGATCTTGCACCGCCGCCGAAGGATGCAGCGCCGCCTTGAAGGTCTCTTTGAGGGTCAGTTTCGGTAAACGGGGATCATGAAGCAGACTAAACGACAGCGAACCGACCAAAGCCGCCAATCCCAAGCTGATTGCCAAAGCAAAGCGTTTGAACATCAACCACCGTTTCTCGCTGGCATCATAAAAAATGGGTTCATGGGGTGTGATTTTAGGGAGGGTCATTTCTTTGTCAGGGTAACAAGGTAAGCAAATGTCAGCATGAAATTACATCTTTTAAACTCGAGTTTGCTACACTGTTTTCATGACCCGATAGGGTTGCGACTCTTCTGCCTTCCAACAAGTGAACTACTTGTGGGAGGCTTTTGCTTTTTTAAGCAGGCTAAACACAGTATGAGCGCAGGCTAAACGGGTCAAAATTCACCCCACAAGTCCAGAAATGGTCTCGAGAAGGAGTGTCCTATGCACGATGTCAAGCACTTTGGTTTTCTAAACCCTTTTGACACCCCCTCGAGTGAAACCTTGCTCGAGATGGACACTCGAGATTTTGTGCTCAACAGGGCGCTCGAGCGCTTGCGCGACATCGTGGCGGAGGGCCGCTACGACCTGAAACCGCACGCCACCACCCACGCCAGAGCCGAGGGCTTTTTTGAAAAAGATATTGTGCATGTGCTGCATAGCGGCAAGGTTCGGGCAGTTTATCCTCAAGACCAACGCTGGCTGATTTGTGGATACTTTGAGGTTGGCCCGATACGGTTGCCCCTACACGTAGTGGTGGACATCTTCGAGCGAGATTTTTGGGTGGATGTGGTCACAGCCTTCATCCCCAAGCACCCGCACATTTTGGTCTCGAGGGGAAGATTGGCCCTGATGCTGCGCTTCGATCAGACCGAGGTCAAAAGCAAAGTGGTCGCAAGGGGAGAACGGGGGCGCAAACGGTGGAAGAAGTGATTAAGAGCGTAAGAGAAATACTATAGGGTTATTTTTTTGATAATCGAAATGCGTTTTATCAGTCTCGAGCAAGATTTGGGCGGATTTAAAATCTATCCAAACAAAAAACGGGAATCTTTAAAGAATAACAAAATAACTTCCCTATAAACTCTTGGCCCCAAAGGTATCACACTGTTGAAGATTCCCTTTATCAAACCCCCTCGAGAACCAGGCAATGCGTTGTTTGCTCGAGCCGTGGGTAAAAGAATCGGGAACTACGCGGCCTTGGGCTTGGCGCTGGAGGGTGTCGTCGCCTACTGCGTTGGCAGCTTTTAGGCCAGACTCGAGGTCGGTGCGGCTCAGGTTGTAGGCGGGGTTTTGCGCCACCGAATGGCCCCAGACTCCTGCAAAACAGTCGGCTTGTAGCTCGAGACGTACCGACAAAGCGTTGGCCTGCGATGGGCTTTGGCTGCGTAGGTTTTGAACTTTGCTCGAGATGCCCAGTTCGTTTTGAACATGATGTCCGACCTCATGCGCGATCACGTAAGCTTGGGCAAAGCGCCCTGGAGCGCCATATTTGCTCGAGAGTTCTTGAAAAAAGCTGAGATCGAGGTACACTTTTTGGTCGCTAGGGCAATAAAACGGCCCCGATGCCGCGTCACCCGTGCCGCAAGCAGTATCGGTGATCTCTTGATAGAGTGCCAATTTTGGGTTTTGATATTTGCGGCCCATACCCTGAAAGGTTTTGCCCCAAAAGGTCTCGGTATTGCCTAAAATTTTGCTGACGAATTTGGCATCTTCATCGTTTTGCGGAATCTGGCTCGAGGTGTCATAGGTTTGGGGCTGAGCGTTACCGATCACGCCCAGCAGTTGCAGCGGATTTTGACCCGTAACCAAGCCATAAATCACCACAAGAATCACTCCACCGATGCCCAACCCACCGCCAATTGCAGCAGGGCGGCGCGACCCACCACCACGGCGATCTTCCACATTGTTGCTGCTTTCCATCTTATCCCAGTCCATAAGCCCTCCAAATAACTCCAAACTACTCCAGCCGTTTGAGTAACAGTTGAGTGTTGCGTGTTGTTCAGTTTACCTCGAGCTTGATCTTGCGAAAGACCACAAGACCACAGACATAAACTGAATTCTTACACCATAAATTCTTGCCGACACCCGAACTGTGCAGCGCTCGAGGGTTGCCCTATACAGGATTGTGTACATTAAACCCATGCAAAAGACCATGATGGTTCATCACTTGGGCGCAAAACGATTTGCGGGTTTCAACGAACACGGTACCTCTATGGTGCTGGATACCAACGATTTGGCGATTGGGCTGCGCCCGATGGAAGCCCTACTGGTGGCCTTGGCGGGTTGCACCGCTGCCGATGTAGTGGAGATTTTGAACAAGCGCAAAACCCCCGCCCAAAGCTACCGCATCGAGGTGATTGGAGACCGCCAAGACGAGTATCCCAAAGCCTATACCCACATTCGGGTCAAGCATATTGTGATGGGGAAAGGGGTCACGCTCGAGCAGCTCGAGAAGGCAGCAAAGCTGTCGCACGAAAAATACTGCTCGGTTTCGGCAACTTTAAATTGCCCTATTGCGGTGGAAGTGGAAGTCGAAGTCGAGACCGCATGATCAAAGGTGGAACCATTGCCGCCATTTCCAGCGCTCAAGGGGTGGGGGCGGTGGGAATGGTGCGGGTTTCGGGGCCACGCGCCCTCGAGATTGCCGATACCCTCTTTGTGGGAAAGCACCTCCCCTCGAGTCTGTCTGGGGGCAGGTTTATCTACGGAAAATTTACCGACAGCACAAATGAGACCATCGATTCGGGGATTTTGCTGATCTTTCGGGGGCCGCATTCCTATACTGGTGAAGATGTTGCCGAATTCCAAACCCACGGCTCGAGCGTGGTGCTTTCTCGGGTTTTAAACCGCACCCTCGAGCTGGGGGCAAGGCTGGCGGGCGCGGGGGAATTCACCTTGCGGGCCTACCTCGAGGGCAAAATGGATCTGTCGCAGGCCGAAGCAGTCAACATGCTGATCTCGGCCCAGACCGATACCGCCAGAAGGCAAGCAACTTTAGGGCTGCAAGGCGCACTGGGTCACAAAATCGACGCAATTGGGCGCAAAATCGCTCGAGTGCTGGCAGCCATCCAAGCCATGCTGGACTATCCCGAAGAGGGTGTTCCCGAAGAAGAACGCGAAATCCCGTTGAAGGCAGTGATCAGCGAACTCGAGCAGCTCCTCGAGACGGCGCGGGCAGGGAAACTGGCCCAACAAGGCGCACGTTTGGCCCTGATTGGCAAACCCAACGCGGGTAAATCTAGTCTGTTGAATGCACTTTTGGGCTATGACCGCTCGATTGTCACCCCAATTGCAGGAACCACCCGCGACTACCTCGAGGCTGGGCTGGAACTGGCAGGCATCCCCATCACCCTGATCGATACTGCTGGCTTGCGCCAAACCGAAGATATTGTGGAGCAAATGGGCGTAGAAAAAGCCCTCGAGCTGGCACAAGGCGCGGATCTGGTTTTGGTTCTGGAAGACGGAACCACTCCCCTCGAGCCAAACACTCTAACCAATTCATCTTTAACCAATTCATCTTTAACCAACAACGAACAACAAATAACGAATAACTTAGAATCTTTAACGAATAACGAACAACGAATAACGAACAACCCATCTTTAACAAATAAAGAACAACGAATAACGAACAACGACCCCCGCACCCTCTTCATCCAAACCAAAACTGACCTCGGAACCATTTGGCAGCACCCCAGCTATCTTCCCGTTTCAGCCGTAACCAAACAGGGTTTACCCCAACTGCTCGAGGAAATACGCCTGCGGCTGCTGGGCGATGTGGCACGCGGCGAGGTGTGGCTCTCGAGTGAGCGGCAAGTGGGCAGCGCAAGGCGGGCGCTCGAGCATGTGCGAGTGGCCCTGCACGCCCCCGACGAACTTGCCAGCTACGAACTGCAAGAGGCGCTCGAGGCACTCTCGGAAATCACAGGGCGCAAAGTTTCCGAAGAAGTGATCGAGGGGATTTTTGCCAATTTTTGTGTGGGGAAGTAAGATTTTTCAGGGATTTTTTAGGAGTTTGTTCAGGATTTGCGAATAAACCGCAACCCGCTCGAGAAGCGAAAAGTTCCCTCGCGGGATTGAAAAAAAGGACTTAGCTCACCCTCGAGTTGGTTCCAGACCTCCTCGAGGCTGCGGGTTCCATTTTCCAGTACCGCAATAAAATTGCTTTGGGTGGTCAAATACCCGATCAATTGCGGCAAGGTAAAGCAGACCGAATGGTGAAAATGCTGTTGCTGTTCCCACTCGAGGCCAAATTCTTGCAAGGCCACAGGAGTTAGCGGCTCGCGGTGGCGGGGTGGGGTGGGGAAATGTTCTTGGTATAAACGGGTCATGGTGCGTTCAAATTCGTAGACATGGGACATTTGGGCTAAAAATCCATCGTCTACCAGCACCAAATACCCGCCAGGTTTCAGCACCCGTGCCACTTCTTGTAAAAACCCCGCACGGTCAAACCAATGAAAAGCCAGAAAAACCGTGATCAGATCGGCACTATTTGGCTCGAGCGGTAAAGATTCGGCAGGGGCCAAGCGGTAGCTGATGCGCGGGTCACGGTAGGCCACTGCCAACATCTCGCTCGAGACATCCAAACCAATCACCTGTTCAGCAATGGCAAGCAGCGCCCTGGAGGATTGCCCCGTGCCACAAGCCACGTCCAAAACACACTCGAGCGGCATGGAACGCTCGAGCCGTTCCCAAATTTTCCCAACTGCCAGCGGGTGAAAATAGGGGCGGCTTTTGGCATAGCGTTCGGCAGCACTCGAGTGGACAAAGGGATTCATAGTTTTGAGTATTACATATTTTTTACCTCTCTTACCACTTCGTCACAAAATACGTTTGGGATGGGATTAAGGTATGGGCGAAATGTCCTTGAAGCTGGCTCGAGTTTTACCTAAACTACTGAATGAGCGTTCAGTAACTTAATGGCTCGAGGGGGCAACGGGAATGACGACTTTTTTGACTCATCTGGTGACTGTGGTTTTGTGGGCCATCTCGCTGCTGCATGTCTATTGGGCCTGTGGCGGGCGATGGGCGATGGGTGCAGTGCTACCCGAATTCCCCAACTCGAGCAAACCCGTATTCACCCCCACCCCGCTCATGACTTGGGCGGTGGCCCTGGCTTTGGGCATGGCTGGCGCAGCCGTCCAGCTCGAGCGGTGGAGTCCCCATCCTGTATTTTTGGCAATGGTGTATGCCTTGGCAGTGGTATTTAGCCTGCGGACTATTGGAGATTTTCGCTATGCAGGGTTATTCAAAACCACTCGAGCCACCCATTTCGCCCGCATGGACAGCCAAATTTATACCCCACTATGTATGGTGCTGGCCTCGAGCTTATGGTTTTTGGCTTTGAACTAAAAAAGAACCCCTCGAACGATCAAACTGCTATAAACCATGTTTTAAGCGGACGCTGCACTGTACCAAGATCAACGCAACCCTCAACAAAAAAAGACTCGAGGCGAACTCGAGTCTAAATTTTGCTGAAAGCTATTTTTTCAGAGTCTAGCCTCCCACATGCACCGCAGGGCGCTTTTTGGGGTCATGCTCAGCTTGGCGCAGGATCTCGCGGGTGACGGGAGCAATGTCGCCTTCACCGAACAAAATAAAGCGAGCCGCGAATAAGAAGGGGTTTCCTTCCGTCCAACCAAAATAGGCATGGGGGATTTTACCCGTTCGGTCTCGGATATACAGCAAAATTGCGGCGATGGCATTGGGAACCGAGGCACTTTGTACCCGCAAAATTTTGTGATGGCCCACCCGTGCGCCCGAAATCTGAATGATGTCGCTAAAATCCGAGGCATCTTCCACCGTCACCTCGAGGAACAAAATGGGATCTTCTTTGGGAATGTGAGTATCGAAACGCACTTGCAGTTCTTTGTGATCGTATTCCGCCAAATCCCCTGCATTTTTGCGGTTGGCGATGATCCGAATGTTGCCTTTGGCTTCTTCTGCCAAAAACGCCCTTGCAATTTCGTCCAATTCGATGCGCTCAAAGCGCAATTCGGTAGAGCGCAGGACCCTCGAGGTCAGCGAAATTACAATGATGGCTAAGATAAAGAAACCCGCAATTTTTAGACCACTCAAATCGGTGTAGGCATTGATTGACAGCGTATAGATAAAGATCAGCGAAACAATACCAAAAAAGATCGCCAAACCTTTTTGACCCCTGCGTTTGGCAGATAAGGTCACTGCAATCGCTGCCGAACCCATCAAAACCAAAACACCTGTGGCGTAGGCGGCACCTTGGGCATTGACGTTAGCTTTAAAGGCAATGGTGACTACAAAACAAATCGCACTATAAATCAGTACCAAGGGTCTAGTAATGGTAGTCCAACTGGGAGCCATACCGTAGCGGGGCAAATAGCGCGGCACAATATTTAGTAACCCCGCCATTGCACTAGCTCCTGCAAACCACAAGATAAAGATGGTGGATAAATCGTAGGCGGTTCCAAAAATATCCCCAAAATACTTATGGGCCAAATATGCCAAGGCCCGCCCGTTGGCTTCCCCTCTTTTGGGAACGGCAGTACCCACGACTAGGCTCGAGTCGTCAGATTTTTTCTTGGTGACCAGAGGGATTTCATTTTGGGCCACTGCGCCCACGGGCAAGTCTTCACCCGCAGGAATACGCGTGACCAAACTGGCATCCACCACACCCACATTCCCAGCAGCGCCAGGTTTTTGAGGAAGATACAGTTTACCGTCCAGTTCCCAAGTTTCCACCGTAGCCACAGGAGCGGCATTGAATTCTTTGGCAGGAATCACCAAAGTACACACCACAGCGCTCGAGATCAACATGACACTCATGATCAGTGCGGCACTAAACAGCAATTTCTTGGCATTTTTGATGCGGCCCGTGGGTTTATCTTTGGTATCGCCCGCCTCACCTTTCACTTGGGGCATCAGCACCACGCCCGTTTCAAAACCCGAAAGTCCCAAGGCCAGTGCGGGGAAAACCAAAAGGGATTGGCCCAACATATTAAGCGGGTTGCTAAACTGCGCGGTCAGGCTCTCGAACCACTGTGACAACAACTGCGGATTGCTAAACCCCTCGAGCATCCCCCGCCCCACCACGGTCAAACTGAGGCCGATATACGCGATCACCAAAATAACTGCAATGCCCACCGCCTCGTTGAAGCCCTTGAGAAACACCGCACCCAGCAAAGCAATCAGCACCAAAGTGATCATCACTTCCTGCCCATGAAACCAGCCTGGGGCAAAGGGGTTTTCCACCAAGTGCGCGGTAGCGTCGGCTGCCGACAAGGTAATGGTGATAATAAAACCGGTGGCGGCAAAGCCAATCAAGCACAACACCAACAGTTTGCCTTGCCAAAACGGAAGCAGATCCTCGAGCATCGAAATACTGCCCTGACCATGCGGGCTTTCTTGGGCCACACGGCGGTACATCGGCAGCGCTCCAAACAAAGTGAACAGCACCAAAATCAGGGTGGCAATTGGGGACAGCAAACCCGCACTAACTGCGGCAATCGAAGGCTGATACCCCAGGCTCGAGAAGTAATCCACCCCCGTCAGGCACATCACTTTCCACCACGGATGGGTGTGTTCTTGGGCCTGAGCCTCCGACTCGAGCATTCCTTCTTGCTCACGCTTATTTTCCTCGAGCAGCCAGCGCATCAATTTGCTGGGTTGGATTTTGGCGGACTTGGTTTGACTCATTTGGGTTTTGCGCTCCTTGAGAACTTCTGGATTCTGGGTGTTGGGGTATCTGGCTCAAAAACAAGCAAAACTAGCTCGAGTCCACAACAAAAACACTCGAGCCACGAACCAGCTCGAGTGCCTTGGGTTGAGGGTTAGAAGCGTACAATACTATTGTAATTTTAGTTTCATTACACACCGCATTATTGTACACCCACTTGCACCACAACTCCCCAATTTATACACATCACACATTCACTCGAGGGAATCGTCAGCATCATCTAAAGTGGGTTTGGCTAGCTCGAGGTGGGCCGCATCGTTGTAGCTGATCAGTTTGCCGCCGTGGGTATTCAGCAAAATACGGGTGATCGAGGTGTTTTCGATGGAGAGTCTGGCCCAAACATCTTGCAGGCCGCCCAAAGCCAGAGCCACCGCCACCCGCACCACCCCGCCGTGGGTGACAATCAAAATCCGCTCTCCTGCATAACGCACACTCAGCTCGAGCAAGCAGTCTTTGACCCGTGTATACAAATCCGCCATGCTTTCCCCAGCAGGGCGGCGGGTTTGCCAAGCATCGCGCTGCAAATCCAAGACATACTCTGGAAACAAGGTGGGAATATCGCGGTAATGCAAGCCACTCAGCAAACCCACATCAATTTCCCGCAAACGTGGCTCGAGCCGCACGGTTTTATCAAAGCAATCGGTTTTTTGCACAATAATCTCGGCAGTGTGCTTGGCCCGCAGCAAATCGCTCGAGTACACCGCCGCAAAACACAAGCCCCCCAGCCGCTTGGAAAGCCGCGCACACTGCTCGAGTCCCTGTTCACTGAGTTCAATGTCGGCATGGCCCTGCAATTGCCCAGTGGCATTCCACAGGGTTTCGCCATGCCGAATCACCCAAAACTCGGTGAACAGTTGGGTTTTGGAAGGTGTTATTAAAGTCAAATCGGTCAAAGTCGAATCGGTCATATCACAAAATCCAAGCTATTGAAGTGAAACCCCACTTCCCTCGAGCATTTCACCAATCACATAGGCCATCTCGCCCACCTCGCCCAACACCTCGAGCGCCCACTCGAGCTGAGCAGCGGGCAGCATAAACACATAACCGATCCCCATATTGAAGGCGCGGTGGGCCTCTACAGTATCGATTTGGCCCCGCTCCACCAGCATGTTAAAGATCTCAGGGACGGGCCAGCTTCCCAGCTTCACACTGGCTCCCAGACCTTGCGGAAACACTCGAGGCAAGTTCTCGATCAAGCCACCGCCCGTAATATGGGCCATGCCCCGAATCTCCAGCCCTGCGGTTTTGAGGGCGCGGTAAGCCAAAACGTATTCACGGTGTGGCTCGAGCAGCACATCAAACAAGGATTTTCCACCCAGTCGCTCGAGGGGAAGATCCATCGGGATTGCGGGTTCTTGATCCAGCACTTTGCGGGCCAAGCTGTACCCGTTGGTGTGTAGTCCGCTCGAGGGCAACCCCACCAACACATCCCCCGCTTGCAAGCTGTGTCCGTTGATAATTTCGCTTCGCTCCACCACCCCCACAATGGTTCCCACTAAATCCAGTTCGCCCGTCAGGTATACCCCAGGCATCTCGGCAGTTTCGCCGCCCAGCAAGGCCACCCCCAACTTTTGGCAGGCTTGGGCCGCGCCCGTGACTACCGCAGCCACCTTATCAGGCTCGAGCTGGCCCATCGCAATGTAATCCAAGAAAAACAGCGGGCTGGCCCCTTGCACCAAAATATCGTTAATGCAATGGTTTACGATGTCCGCGCCCAAGCCGCCGTACCTTTGGGCTGCCACTGCCAATTTGGTTTTGGTTCCCACTCCATCGGTGGAGGCCACCAAAACCGCCTCGGTCATACCCGCAAAGGCGTTGCTACTAAACTGCCCGCCAAAACTGCCCAATCCCGCCAACACATGGGGGGTATAGGTTTTGCTGACCGCATCTTTCATCAAAGCCACCGCGCGGTTGCCTGCCTCGATGTCCACCCCTGCACTTTTATAATCGACTGCCATACCTATTTCCCCCCGAAAAGCGCTCACTCGAGCTATGGGTTTCAGTTTAACCGTTTTCCAGGTTGCCCTCGAGCGGTTCTCTAGTTGGGATTTGGGAGTTAGGATTTGGGAGTTAGGATTTGGGAAGGTTGGCCCTCGAGTTACATCCCAAATTATATCTCGAGTCAGTTTTGGAGTGACATTTGGTTTAAAACATATTTCACTCGCCTTACACTTCAATCCTATGCTTGCCTCATGTCCGCACACTCGAGCCAGCCCAACACGATCTTTTATTTCGACACCTCAAACACCTCGAACACTCGAGCGCCAGATTTTCGGGTGGTTCACCTGACCGATATTCATGTGATGCCAGACGGGGCAATGGGTATGCAGGCCCAAACAGGTTTGGCCCTTGCGCTCGAGCAAGTCCAAAATCTGCCCCACAAACCCGATCTCATTTTGCAAGGCGGCGACGCAATCATGGACGCACTGAACCAAGATGAAACGGCGGTAGCAGCGCAGTGGCACGCCTTTGGGCAAACCCTCGAGCAACATTTGCACACCCCCATTCGCCACACCATTGGCAACCACGATTGTTGGACGGGGCCAGGCAACCAAAACCACCCCAAGGCGGGCAAAATCTGGGCCATGCAAGCATATCAACTCGAGCGACCCTACTATTCCTTTGATGCTGGAGGTTGGCATTTTATTGTGCTGGACTCCACTTCCCTCGAGCCTGAAAACAAAAACCCCCACGGCTACACCGCCAAACTGGACGAAACCCAATTCCAATGGCTCGAGGCCGACCTACAGGCCACCCCCAGCACCCGCCCCGTGCTGATTCTCTCACACATTCCCATTTTGGCAGCCTGTACTTTTTTAGACGGCGATAATGAAGCTATTCGGGATTGGATTGTGCCAGGTGCTTGGATGCATCTGGATGCCCGCCGCGTCATCAAACTGTTTGCTCAACATAACAATGTCAAACTCTGCCTCAGCGGACATATTCATTTGCAAGATACCGTCATTTACAACGGAGTCACCTACGCTTGCAACGGCGCAGTATGTGGAAGCTGGTGGAATGGAAATTATCACGAAACCCCAGCAGGTTATGCCATTGTCGATCTCTGGGAAGATGCTTCTTTTCGCATCCAATATCTACCTTTTGACTCTTAGTATCCGATCTATTATAAATCCGACTCGAGGTCATATATTTCTAAAAATCGCTTAACTCTAGCCTCGAGGCTGGGCAGCGGGGCCACTTCACCACAAACCCAATCGGGCTGATAGTTGCGGCATACCTGCGGTCTGCTTGAGTAAATCTGGCATCTACACCCCTCCCCCAAATGCACGCAGGCCACCCCCAAAGGCTTCTCGAGCGCGGCAATATCGGGCGCGGCACAACACGCCCCACAGCTCGAGCATTCCCGTTGCCACGCACTGCGCGGGGCATAGTTTGGGGGTGCTTCAAAAAGATCTAGCACACTCAGTCCGCTCGAAAAGCTCGAGCAATTTGGTGGATCTGCGCCCGTTCCCGCTCGAGCCATTCCCCTTGCCGAAACCAAAACATCTCGGGCAAGGTATCAAATGGAACCCAAGTTAAAGTATGTTGGGCATCTTGTGGCACGGCCTCATGCTGTTCGGTCAGATACAAAAAATAACTGATGATGATCCAAGTGCGTTTGTAATAACCATAACGTTGCTCGATCTGGAATGGCTTGGGAAACAGCAAAGTCAAATCGACCACTCCCGTTTCCTCCATCACCTCGCGGCGGGCCGCTTGCTCGAGGGTCTCCCCTTTCTCCACCCCGCCCTTGGGCAGTTCGGTATAGCGCCCCTCCTCGATGGTCAGGGCCAGCCACAGCCGATCCCCTTCCCAGCGAACCACAATGCCGCCCGCTGCAATTCGCAAAGGAACCTGGGTGTTTTTGATGTACCAGCTCGAGTCAATCTTCATGAAAATTAATGTCCCTCAGTTTAGCACGCGCCTTACTCAAAATAAGCCCGTTAGCCGCCCCAAATCTTACGCCAAAATTCTCCCTCGAGCGCAACATTTTGCAAATTGTCCCGCAATAGGTCAGGCAATAGGTCAAGTGGCATATTCTTTGGAATACGTCTCTGGCATACACTCGAGTCCTGATGCACTCACCTATCGAACTCCAAACTTTTTTGCACCGCAGCCAAAACCATCTCCTCGAGCAAAACCACATCCCACAGGTCTTTGCAGGGCGCGGTTTTACCCTCGAGCAACTGCACACACTCCAGCTCGGTCTGGATGCACAGGGCAACGGAGTCATCCCCCTGCACTCCCTCGAGGGAAAGTTGGTGGGTCTCAAACTACGCCTGCTCGAGCCAAACCCCCACAAATATCTAGAAATCCCCAACCCAAACGACAATCCACCGTGGTTCGCACCCTCTATTTTTGAGGCCGCTCGAGGAACAGGCACTTTAAACCCGTCAAATGGGATTTTGTGCATCGAAGGCGAACTCAATGCCATGATCAGCCACTTGGCCCTCCATTTTGCTCTCGAGGGAGAAAACGCTACCAGTTCACATTGGGGAATCATCGGTCTGGGCAGCACCTTTGGGCCTGTGCCTTGGGATCTGCTCGAGCGTATGTCCCTACCCATTGTGTTTTACCTCGATCCAGGACGGGCAGGCGACAAAAGTTTAAAACTCTGGCTCGAGCGGGCCAAAGGTTTAGGATTGCAGGCCGCTCGAGCGGAACCTTTGCGTTCGAGCTGGGATGCCTGCCAATACGCCGCAATGTACGCAGGAGTAGGTAGTCTCGAGGCATTGGGTCTGCGTTGGATACAGATTTTGAGAAGAATTTGAGTAGGTATACAACAGCGAAAACCCCCATACTCGAGAGCAGGGGGTGAAAATGCATACATATTCTGACAACACAGAAGATTCTCTAGTATCGATCTCTTGAAAGGAGGTGATCCAACCGCACCTTCCGGTACAGTTACCTTGTTACGACTTCACCCCAGTCAT
>JANYFS010000163.1 GCA_025359705.1 Deinococcales bacterium
CGACTTAAAAAACCCCGTTTCGGCAGTGATGGGGCTGCTGGATTTGGTGATCGACGAAGGGGCCAGGCTGCTGCCCAAAGATATCATGACCCTGATCCAAACCGCCCACGAAGAGGCCACCCACGTTTTGTATATGGCAGCCAATATTTTGGATGTGCGTAAAATGCAAGGCGGCAAAATGGTGTTGCGCCGCGAAACCATGTCTCGAGAAGATCTAAAACAGGTGCTGGAGGGTTCCAAACGCGACGGCGGCAATGATATGGGAGACCGCAAATTTGGGGTGGATTTGCCCCAGGGCTTGCCCAAAATTTCTGCCGATGCCACGGTATTGCGCCGCATTCTAACCAATTTAATTTCCAACGCGGTCAAGCACACCAAAAGCGGGGGGCAAATTACCGTGCGGCTACGAACCATCAAAGACGGCATCGAATTTGAAGTTGCCGACAATGGCGAAGGCATCCCCGCTGAAGACATTCCCAAATTGTTCCAACCCTTCGAGCAAAGCCGCACTACGGTGCGCGGACGCTTTGACAGCGGCATGGGTTTAGCCTTTTGTAAACTTGCCGTGGAGCAGCACGGCGGGCAAATTGTAGTGCAATCTACCCGTGGGGTAGGAACCAAATTTATTTTTGTGCTGCCCATTTTGACCGGGGAAGAAGATGATGACCTCGAGTTGGTAGATTAGGTTAGCCCCCTCTCGTACCCTCGAGCCTTCCATTTGCTATAATCAAAGGTATGAATTTACACCGCTCGAGCCTGTGTTGTTGCTGCACCTAATAAGGGTGTGGCGCTCGAGTCTGATTTTTTGTTTAGGCCGCCCCACACTCGAGGCGGTCTTTTTGTGGTGTATCCTCACCCTAAATCCTAAATCCCACAACTCAAAACGGAGAACCTATGCGCAATATTCAGCTTTACAACACCCTCAGCCGCAGCAAAGAAACTTTTGTTCCGACCATTGCTGGCAAAGTGGGAATTTATGTGTGCGGCCCTACGGTTTACTCTGAGGCCCATCTGGGACATGCTAAAGCTCAGGTTTCTTTCGATGTGATTCGCCGCTATTTCGAGCATGTGGGCTACACGGTGCGTTTTGTCAGCAACATCACCGATGTGGGGCATTTGGTGGGCGATGCCGACGAGGGTGAGGATAAAATTGCCAAACGTGCCGTGCTGGAGCAGCTCGAGCCGATGGAAGTTGCCGACAAATATTACTGGAGCTATTTTGAAGATATGCAGGCCATGGGAGTTAAAAAACCCAGTGTCACCCCACGGGCCACGGGCCACATCACCGAGCAAATTACTTTGATTGAGGAACTGATTGCGGCAAACCACGCTTACGAAATCGAAGGTAATGTGTATTTTTCGGTCTCGAGCTATGCTAACTATGGGCAGTTGTCGGGGCGCAAGCTGGAAGAACTCGAGGTGGGAACCCGCGAGGCGGTGCGTGAAGAAAAACGTGACCCTCGAGACTTTGCGCTGTGGAAAAAAGCCGAACCCAACCACCTGATGCGCTGGAATAGCCCGTGGGGAGTGGGATTTCCAGGCTGGCACATCGAATGCTCTGCCATGAGTCTGAAGTATTTGGGCGAGGGGTTTGATGTCCACGGCGGCGGTATGGACTTGCAATTCCCCCACCACGAGGCCGAAATTGCCCAATCCGAAGCGGCAGGACATCCCTTTGCCCGCTACTGGATGCACAACAACATGGTGACGGTGCAGGGCGGCGAAAAAATGTCCAAATCCAAGGGGAATTTCACCACCCTCAAGGATTTGTACCAGCAATATGACCCGATGACCCTGCGCTTTTTGCTGGTCTCGAGCCATTACCGCTCGATCACCGAGTTTTCACAGGAGTCTTTGCAATCGGCGCACAGCGGTTATGCCCGTTTGCGTGGAGCCTATTCCGAACTCGAGCGCAGAATCCCAACCAGCGCCCCAGAAACGAACACAGGAACCCACGCCGCCCTCGAGCAAGCCATCGCCCACCACAGCGAAGCCTTTGAAAAAGCCATGAGCGACGACTTCAACACCCCCGAAGCAGTGGCGGCACTGTTTGGGCTGACTCGAGAGCTAAATTCGGCCTTTGCCGAGAACAAAAACATTGCACGAACCACCCTCGAGCAGGCCAAAGCTGCCTTTGACACCCTAGGGCGCGAGGTTTTGGGTCTGTTTCAAGATGCCGCCCTCGAGACCCAAAATCCAGAACGTCTGGACGCGCTGCTCGAACTGGTGGTGGAGGCGCGGGGCCACTACCGCGCGGGCAAGCAGTGGGACAAGTCCGACGCGCTGCGAGACCGTTTGCAAAATGTGGGCATCACCCTCGAGGACACCAAGGACGGAACCCGCTGGAAGTTGGATTAGGATTTAGGCTCGAGTATCCTCAAATCCATATATTTGGGTTACTCAATACATCAACCCAGCTTTTTTAAGGTCGAACATACTACCCTGGATCACGGATCGGGTAGTATTTTTCATGCAGAATTCTTTGGCACAACAGATGCACTTTCTCCTCGAAGCAGATCGTCTCAAACAAGTCGAGCGCAGTACCTATATTTCGGACGGTACTCGAGCGGAAAACAGCGCAGAGCATTCTTGGCATCTTTGTTTGATGGCGATGGTTTTGCAATCCTATTCGCCTCAGCTTGTGCAATTGGGACGGGTTTTGGAGTTGCTGACCGCGCATGATTTGGTGGAAGTGTATGCGGGAGACACCCAAATTTTTGATCTCGAGGGGCAGAAAACCCAAGTGGCACGGGAAGAACAGGCAGCGCGGAAACTCTTTGGAATTTTGCCCGAAGCCCAAGAAGGATATTTTCATGATTTGGTAGCGGAATTTGAACAGGGCGCTACCCCCGAGGCCCGTTTTGCCAAGGCCATCGACCAATTGCACCCCGCTTGGCTGCATTGGGGAGCACATTCCAAAAACAGTCCCGATATTATCCCCGCCTCGAGCTATCTGGAACGCAAAAAAGCTGCGCTCGAGGGATTTCCTGTGCTATGGGAGTTTTTGCAAGAAATCATCTCGAGCGCTACTCAGCGGGGGCTGATTGCTGAAGGTTAGGCTCGAGCTAAACTTTGCTGCTCGAGCCAGCGCAGTTTTTCCAATATATGAAAGGCTTCGCCACCTTCGTGGTTGTTGAAAGGATAAACCCGAATTTCTTTGGTACCCGCATAGTGGTTAAAGGCCGCAAACACCGTGGAGGGTGGGCAAATATCGTCCATCAGGCCCACCGAAAACAACGCGGGGTTTTTGGCCCTTGCAGCAAAATTCAGTCCATCAAAATAGCTCAGCGTTTGAAAAACAGCATCCACCTTGTCGCGGTGGCGGCGGCAAAAAGCACTGATTTCGCCGTAGGGCAGGGTATCTACCAGTGTAGTAGCTCTGGGGAAATGGCACAAAAATGGCACATCGCTGATCACTCCTGCCAGATCGTGTACCAAGCCTGCCACCGCCAGCGCGATACCTCCGCCTTGGCTGCCCCCATTCACAAAAACCTGGCTCGAGCGAACGGCGGGGTGTGACTGTGCGACTTCTACGGCCCGTACTGCATCGGTAAAAAGGCGACGGTAATAATAGGTATGAGGCTGCAAAATACCTCGAGTCATAAAGCCTGGAACCTGGGGATTTCCGCCCTGTGGCTCGGAATCGGGGGTGTCGCCCGTGCGCCAAGTGCTGCCTTGGCCCCGGGTATCCATCACCAAAAGCGCATATCCCGCAGATGGGAACAGCGTCCACTCGAGCGGCAAGCCGCGCCCACCGCCATAGCCGATGTATTCCACAATGCAGGGCAACGGTTCGCTGTGGTTTTTGGGCAGCAACAACCACCCTTTGATTGGCTGGCCCCCGTAACCCGCAAAGGTCACATCACATACATCGAGAGTGCGAAGAGCAGTTTGAACAGGAACAAAGGTCGCCTCGAGCGGGTAGGCGCGGGTCTGCTCGAGGGTTTCTGTCCAAAAGGCATCGAAATCGGTGGGTTCGCTGCGGGCAGGAAGGTAGGTTTGCAGTTGCTCGAGGGGAAGGTCGAAGTGCATGGCTCATTATAGAGTAGGTATCCGTGATCCGTATGCCGTTGAAAGCATGTCAATTTGTATGTGATTAGCGCCCCGTCGCCGAACTCGAGGGGAAAATACGTTTTAGGTTGAATCCCCTCGAGTCTTACTTAAATTGGGCACGAATCTGTAAATAAGTTAGTCGCTCGAGGGGATTCTGGCCCTGCCGTTTCGCCGTCTCAATTACACTCTTGAAGATGGCGTAGCCATCTGCCCCCTCTTGGGTTTTGCTGCACTGTGACACCTTGCGTCCAATCACCCCAGACCGCAAGTCTCTCTCAGCCGCATTGTTCGTCGGTGGAATGCTGGGATGCTCCAAGAACCGCAATAGATGACCCCGTTCATGCTGTTTAAATAATCCAGTCCGTAACCGCTCGTTCTCTTTGGAGATCAGCGGTGCCCTGGTCAGCAGGGAGTTCATACGGTTGCTGTAGTGTCGTCCAAGCTGTTGGTAGGATTTCAAGCTGATTTCTTCGGATCTAAACGCACGGTGCAGCTCGAGTGCATCTCGACATACCTCTGCCACTCGAGCTGCATACTGCTTTCCCTGTCCTACTTTGCCTTCTTGGAGCACTTCTGCCTCTTCGGCATTGCGAACAATGTGGTACAAGCATTTTTGCTGTTTGATTCCCTTAAAGCTCGAGTGGTTATAGGTGCTGAAACGGTCTGTGACTAAAATACCTTGAAAGTTGTCCCCTAGCATCTCGAGCAGCTCTTTTGCAGTGTGGCTGGTTCTGACTTGGAAAAATACCGCATTTTTGCTACTCGCGACTTGCAACCAGGCTTGAGTACCATTGATTCTCCAACCGGTATCGTCTTGATGGACTACATCTGACTGCTGTATTTCAGTGCGAATGTCATCGTAAGCAGCACGCAGAGGGGTTCCAAGTTTTGTCACACGGAGTTTGGCTTGACTGATCGCACCTTGGGTTACTTGGATACCCAGTAGATTTTCCAAGGCATCTTGAGCCTTACGACCCGACAGATTCAAATGATGCTGAACGTACTGGATAGCAGCGTGTAAACGTGGCCCCAACTGGTGTCTGGTCGCCCCACGCTGGTTTAAACAGAGATCAGGGTGTTCCCCTCGAACTTCTTTCCCACAGTTGGGACAAGAGACCATAGGTACGTTGTATTGGGTGATTTGCGGTTTAATTTTGGGGAGTTCGGTGATGAATGCGTAATCCATTTTGTAAGACTCGAGCAGTAAGGGGGTCTGGCATTTGGGGCAAATATTGGGAAAATCTACCGCGATGACAGCAGTAACATCTTCATCTTTGGGGTTTTGCTTGTAGCTAAAAGTTCCCTCGCCCGCACGTCTACCTGAAGGTTTGGGGTCTTCTTTAGTGGTTTCTCGGCTGTGGGGTGCGACGTACCGCTTCTTGTTGCGCTCGAGTTCTTCAATACGTTTTTTGAGTCGTTCGTTTTCTTTTTTGAGCTGGCGGTTTTCAAGTTCCAGTTCTTCGACTCGTTTGACCAACTTTCGCAGGGTCAAGGGGATATCGGTGTCTGGCTCGTCCGCTTTCATTCCCAAACCTTACCCATGATTCCCCTCGAGTGTCTACCCGCCCATCTACTCAGCCCATCCCTTGAGGGGTCGCTAATCACATACAGTACGACGTATACCCCACCCTCGAGCGTAGTTTCCAGCACCACCATCACTTTGACTGCCACCGCAGGAACATTGACCAAAATCAGCACGATCACGGTTAATCCCGCACCAGTCGCCAGTTTGGATCTGACCCCCTCGAGCGTAACCTTGACCGCTGGACAAACCCAAACCTTCAGCGCAAACCTGCAAAACTCGAGTGCCACCATTTCCTACAGTCTTTCTCCCAATATCGGTACACTCTCGAGCAGCACAGGAACGAGTACCACCTACACCTCACCCTCGAGCGTGGCTTCCAGCACCACTGTCACCTTGACTGCCACTGCTGGAGGAATCAGCAAGACCTCGAGCATCACGGTCAATCCTGCTGCTATTCCCAGCCTCGAGATCAGCCCAACCAGTGCCACGGTCATTGCAGGACAAACTACCGCCACTTTTACCGCCACCCTGCTCAACTCGAGCAATGCCATCACCTGGAGCATTTCGCCCAACAACGGAACCTTATCCGCCCTGACAGGGAATCAAACCACCTACACCCCTCCTGCTGGTGGAACCTTTGAACAAAGCATCACCCTCACTGCACAGTCGGGCAGCCTCATCGCCACTGCCATCATCACAGTCAAACCCGCCCCCAGCTTGGATCTGACCCCCTCGAGCGCCAGCGTGATCGTCGGGCAAAGTACCGCTACTTTCAACGCCAATCTGCAAAACTCGAGC
>JANYFS010000213.1 GCA_025359705.1 Deinococcales bacterium
GTTTTGACATTAAAAAGAGGCTAAACGTGATCATCAACAAAAGTATCTCAAGCGAACTCGAGCGTTCACGTTCACCTAAGATCCTTCCTAACCGCCCCTAGCTCACCGCTAGGGGAAGATTTGGTTATGAATATACAAACCATCACCCAGCGCATGATTGCCCTCGAGTACTGTCTCGAGCCAATTAAAAGCACGTGGCTCCGCAGCAATCAATACTACGTGGGTCGTCCTGAAGAATTGAAGCAAAAACTCGAGCAGGAACTCAAAGGCGAATTACCCCCTTTGCACCAACACGCCCTGCTTCACCAGCTCGAGCAGCTCGAGAGCCGCACGGTCAAAGCATCGCTGGAGAATATTGACCCCTCACCTCGGGATCCCTTCGTTCCCAAAGAAGCGGTGGAATGCTATATCAGCGAACAGCTATACGCACGCTCGAGGCAACTGACCGAACAGGTCCAAATCAGCCGCACTGAGGAAGGCGAACTCGAGGTGCGCTACCGCTCGAATGCGCCAGAAAAGTACCTCAACTTTATGACCCGTTATCTGACCGGGCAGCGCCGCCGCAGTGATGAGCGGGATGAATACCTCGAGCTGGATGAGCGCTTCGCCACCTGGTTGGCCCAAAGCAAATGGCGGACAGAGACCGAAGACAACTACCATAAACGCTACGCCAGTCTGGGCAGCCACTGGCCCACCCATCCCTATCATCTGGAAATTGAAGGTTGGAACGAGGCGGTAGTGCCGCACGCCTACCAACTCGAGGAAGTCTCCCGGGCACTCGAGCTAGGAGGCGGGATCAACGCCTTTGGAGTGGGCCTCGGTAAAACTCTGACCAGCATCGTGCTGGTTTTCACCCTGCTCGAGCGTGGCCTGATTCAACGTCCGATGATTGTGGTTCCCAAATCACTGATTTCCAAGTGGCGCAAAGAAATCCTCAAAGCCGTTCCTAGGGCCAAAATTCTCACCATGGGTGCAGAGGCGGTCTACCTCGAGGACGGCGAAATCCTTTTGGATGAACACAACGCAGAAGTCTGGAATGAAGTGATCGGTGCAGCCGCGCTGGGTGCACAGTTGAGCGAATATCTCAGCGGGGAACACCAGATCTGCCTGATCACCTACGAGACCTTCGAGCGGATTCAAATCGAACCCCTCCAGCGCCTCGAGCTGATCCAGTCTGCCTTTGCCTCCTTGCATGATGCGCCCTTTGCTAAAGGGACCCTGAGCAACACCTTGTTTAGCGAATATGCCGGGCTAAAAGCGCAGAGCTTGCTCGAGTCTGGTCAACTGACCCTCGAGGACTTGGCGGCCGCCGATGAACGACTGAAAAAGATCAAAGCCGAACTCGAGCAAAAGGTCGGTGAAGACGCTCAGTCCTCAGACTCGAGCACTAGGGCGCAAAAAGCTGAAGAGCGAGAATACAACCAGTTTCTCTCTCGAGCCAACCGAATCCTGAGCAGTACCAAACATAACACGCTCAACCTCCCTTGGCATCAACTGGCGGTGGACTTTCTGGTGGTGGACGAGGCCCATAACTACAAAAACCTGTGGGTCAGGGATCGGGCTACCTCAGTCAAATATCTGGGTGCGCCGTCCGATTCCAGCCTGCGGGCCTTAGATCTGTACTTCAAGAGTGCTGAATTACACGCTCGAATGGGTAAAGGGATCTATCTCTTGACCGCCACTCCCTTGACCAACAGTCCGCTCGAGTTGTTTAACCTGTGCGAATATTTGGGCCGCAACCCGTTTCGTGAAGCAGGCATCCAAAATCTGTTGCAGTTTATGGAACGCTACTGCAACATCGATTATTTTCTGCAAGGGGAAAAGCAGGTGCCCTTTTTGAAGAATTTTAAAAATCTCAATGAACTTCGCTCGCTGTGCTTCCAACATATTCAACGCAAAACTGCGCTGGATGTACAGTTAAAACTGCCTCGCAGTGAGGCGGACTATCAGATATTTCTGGCCGATGACCTGCAACAAACCTTCCTCGACGAAATTCTCGAGACCCCCAGAGAATCCATCGAAAAATACTTGGATAAGGTTCCCGAAGAGAATGAAAACGAGCAAAGGTTGCAAACCAAATACCGCCTGAGCATCATGTACCTGTTGCAGCGAGCGGAAATGGATCTGGAAATGCTCGAGCCCCAACTGTACCGAGGTTATATTTCGCCCAAGGTGCAAGCCTGGCTCGAGCAGGTCAGAGAGATGGTGGAAGAAGGCGGTAAGGGAATTGTCTTTTGCGAAATGCTGAACATGCCCAACCCCAGCAACCGTGACAAACCCAACCCTCACGGCTACACTTTCCACGAAAAACTGGTCTCGCTGGTGGTGAAATACTGCGGTCTCACCCGTCATCAAATCGGGGTCTGTAACGCCAAAGCTGCGCCCGATCCGGAAAGTCGGATGGCGATCCAAGACCGCTTCAATGGGGGAACCTACCGCTTGGTGATCGGTAACTCGACCATGGGCGAAGGCATGGATCTACAAGTCGATTGTACCCACCTTTGGCATCTGACCCTGCCCTGGAACCCCGCCAAGCTCGAGCAGTACGAGGGCCGCCCGGTGCGCCAAGGCAATACCCAAGCTCGAGTGCACAACCGATTTTTGATGGGCTCGAGTGGCTTAGATCCAATGATGATGGATCTGATGCGGGGCAAAAAGAGCTGGTACGATGCCTTTTGGACGGGACACAATGATGAGATGGACACCCCCGCTCAACAGGTCATTCCCAGCCTCAAGCGGATTCAAGCGCTACGTATCCGCGACTTGACTGAACGCTTTCAGGCATTGGCTGAAATCGAAGCGGAAGAACGCACCACCCTCGAGATTGCGGAAAGGCAAGAGTTGCAAAAACGCTTGAGGAAAATCCGCAGTGCCGATCAAGCTTTTCACTACCACCAAAGCAAACATCCGCAGCCCACCGAGTTGCAAGCCAAAACTCGAGCTGAAATCAAAAAAGGTTTGGAAGATCAAAAAGCCAAATTGCTGAAAAGCTCAGCATGGAACCATGGAGCGGGACCACTCGAGAAACCGTTCAGCTTCGTTTATGATCCAGTCCATGATCGATTGATTCGGATGGGTGACCTCTTCGGGGTCACTAAATCCCGCTACCAAGTGTGGGAAATCGATTGGAAAAACGATACCGTGACTTTCAAGATCAGCCACCTCGAGGCTATCGAAAATCCCTATCAGACTCACGCACTGGCACAGCTGAGCGAGGTCATGAAAACTATGCACACTTTTGACTTAAAGGCTCAGGTACTGCACTCCTGCAACAGATCCACTCCGGTGCCGGGCGATTGGGAAACCTACGATTCGGCTATCCTCGAGGTGATTGAGAAAGCCTTCTTGAGTCAGTGGCCAGAGCGTGAA
>JANYFS010000214.1 GCA_025359705.1 Deinococcales bacterium
AAGCGTTCCAGACGTGGTCAACCGTCGTGGCAGGGGTGGCCTGAACTTCAGACCCCCCAGCCCTCAGTCTGCCACGATGCCAATTAAGGCAACACAACCTTTGTCAGAGCAATGAAGCGATAAATTGCGCTGCTCAAGAAATAATTTATCTGTCTGGAAGAAGGTATTTATGACTATACCTTGGTGAAAAGCGGACAACGAAAAACAGACAACTGTTCTAAAGTACCGCAAACATACCCCCGTCTACATATAAAATCTGCCCATTCACAAAGTTGCTGGCATTGCTTGCCAGAAATACCGCCGCACCCACCAGTTCTTGGGGTTTGCCCCAGCGGTTGGCGGGGGTGCGACCACAGACCCAAGCGTTAAATTTCTCGTCTGCGACTAGTGGGGCGGTCATTTCGGTTTCAAAATAGCCTGGCCCAATGGCGTTGATTTGCAGATTATGTTTGGCCCAATCCGCGCACATGGCTTGGGTTAGCATTTTTAAGCCTCCTTTGGCAGCGGTATACGGCCCAGTGGTCGCCCGCCCCAGACCACTCATCAGCGAGCAAATATTGATGATTTTACCTTGGCCTCGAGCAATCATATGCCGAGCCACAGGGCGCGAAACCAGCATGGCACTGGTCAGGTTGGTGGTCAAAACCTCATTCCAAGTCTCGAGGGTGACTTGCTCGAGGCTAACCCGCCGTTGAATCCCTGCATTGTTGACCAGCACATCGATGGGGCCAGTTTCCAGCAGCTCGGCAATGGCGGTATCAACTTCGGTTTCGTTGGTCACATCAAAGCGAGAAGTCTCCACCTCGAGTCCATTTTGGCGCAAACTTTGAGCTGCTGCCTCGAGCTTAGCCGCGTCGCGCCCGTTCAAAATGACCTGTGCGCCGTGCTGGGCCAGACCTTGCGCGATGCTCAAACCAATACCACCGTTGGAACCCGTGATCAGGATGCGGCGGCTGGACAGGTCAAAAAGATTGACTGAGGGATGAACTGAGGGATTGACTGAGGGATTGACCATGCGAACTCCTGTTAGGGTGGATCTCGAGTGGGATCTCGAGTGGGATCTCGAGCAGACGGGGCTTGTAAATTGGGTTACTTAACTTTATGATAGCGCTATCATTCTTAAGTTTGCAAGACTTCGTTGCGTATCTCACGTCACAAAATCCGTGTGAAATCCAGACTTCTCCACTTCGCCGAGCATCTGTGGATGTGTGGTTTGGATGTTTTCCCCTCGAGCCAGGTGTTTCTCCAAATATCCCTCGAGCCTTTCCCAAATATCACCGCTATACACAAAAATAGCCATTCTAGAAAATCCAAGTCCCCGATCAAGAAGCACCAAAAGCAGGCTTGAAATGGCTAAAAAAAATCCCTCGAGTCACATGACGAACATCGACAATATCAGTAACATCGGCAACATCAATACCATCACCAAAACCCAAACCCAACGCCGCATGACCATCGCAGATGTGGCGCAGTTGGCGGATGTGGGAACCATGACCGTCTCGAGGGCCTTAAATCATCCCGAAATGGTTTCCGACGCTTTGCGGCAGCGGATTCTCGAGGCGGTGGAAACGCTGGGCTACATCCCCAACCGGGTGGCGGGGGGTTTGGCCTCGGGTTCGGGGAATGCCATTTGTGTGATTGTTCCGACCCTGAATCATCCCGTTTATGTGCCGTTTCTCGAGGGACTTTACGACATTTTGCCCGCAGCGGGCTACCAAATTTTGCTGGGAACCAGCGAATATCTGCTCGAGGGGGAGGAACACTTGGTGGAAACTTTTTTGGGTTGGCAGCCAATTGGCATGATTTTGGCGGGGGTGGATCATAGCCCGCGCACTCGGGCAATGCTGGCCCAAGCCAACGTTCCCGTGGTGGAAATCATGGATCTGACCGCGCAGCCTATCGACATCAATGTTGGGTTTTCGCATGAGGCGGTGGGCCAAGCGGTGGGCCAGTTTTTGCTCGAGCGGGGCTATCAACAGATTGCCTATGTGGGAAATCGGCTCGAGCGGGATACGCGGGGGATGCGCCGCCTGAATGGGTTTTCTGCGGCGCTCGAGGGGGCCGCAGCTTGCAAACTGGTGGTATTGAACCGCGACTTGTCTTCCTCGATTCAAGCGGGCGGGGTTTTGTTGGGCGAATTGCTGGAGACATACCCCCAAACCGAAGTGGCTTTTTTTGTGAACGATGACTTGGCGGCGGGCGCACTTTTCGAGTGCCAACGGCGAGGGATTCGGGTTCCGCACGATTTTGCCATTGTGGGGTTCAATGACCAAGAAATTGCCGCTCAAGTCAATCCCAGCCTGACTTCGGTCTCGACCCAGCGGTTACAAATGGGGCAACGCGCCGCCGAATTGCTACTGGCCCGCTTGCGCGGTGAAACCCTTTTGGCAAACCCCATCGACACGGGATTCCAGATTGTGGAGCGACAAAGTACCTGCCAGCAGCGCTCGAGGGATCAAAAGCCCAAACCCAGACGTGCCAAAAACCTAAACACAGTCAATCCAAACACAGTCTTAAAGGAGCAGCAAACCCATGAAACCTGAAATCCTAATGATCGCTAGGGCCATGCCCAGCGTAATGGAGGCACTCGAGGCGGCCTACACGGTTCACCGTTTGTGGGAAGCGCCCAACCGAACTGAGTTTTTGGCAACCGTGGCGAAAAACGCTCGAGCGATTTGTACCAACGGTGGAGTGGGTGCAAGTGGCGAAATCATCGATGCACTACCCCAACTCGAGATCATTGCCTGCTACGGGGTGGGTGTGGATGCCATCGATTTACCTCGAGCAAAACAGCGCGGCATTCCCGTGACCACCACTCCCGATGTTTTGACCGCCGATGTCGCGGATTTGGCGGTGGCCCTGATGTTGACGACCACTCGGCGTGTGGTGCGCGGCGACACCTATGTTCGCAGCCTCGAGTGGGCCAACTTGGGCGAAATGCCGCTGACTCGCACCATGTCGGGAAAAAAGGTGGGAATTGTGGGGCTGGGACGGGTGGGTCAAGCGGTAGCTAAACGGCTCAGTGCCTTTGATATGCAGGTTTCTTACACCAGCCGCAGTACCAAACCCGAGCTTTCCTACCCTTTTGTGGCGGATCTGTTGGAACTGGCAACCTCGAGCGACTTTTTGGTGATCACCGCAGCGGGCGGGTCTAGCTCGAGGCATTTGGTCAATCAAGCGGTACTCGAGGCGTTAGGGCCACAGGGGATTTTGGTTAATGTGGCACGCGGTTCGGTGGTGGATGAAGTTGCTCTGGTTGCCGCGCTCGAGTCTGGGAAGTTGGGCGGCGCAGGTCTGGATGTCTTCGCCAACGAACCCCACGTTCCTGCGGCTTTGCTGAAGCTGGATCAGGTGGTTTTGATGCCCCACCACGCCAGCGGAACCCTCGAGACCCGCACGGCGATGGGCGACTTGGTGATTGCCAATCTTGCGGCCCATTTTGCAGGCCAGCCTCTGATCACCCCTTACCCGAATTAGAGCGGGTATACGTGTTCCAAAAGGAGTTTTAATGCTTTCTTGTGTGATCTATGCCGCCCATAACCTTCGAGTGGAACAGCGTGAAACCCCGCAAATTGGCGCTCGAGAGGTGTTGGTGCGCCTAAAAGCGGGTGGGATTTGTGGCTCGGATTTGCATTATTTCAATCACGGTGGAGTGGGCGATTTTAAATTGCGGGAACCGATGGTTTTGGGTCATGAAGTGGCGGGGATTGTGGTGGAAATCGGTGCGGAAGTCGCTCGAGTGAAGGTGGGCGATCATGTGGCAGTTGACCCCTCGAGGCCCTGTCAAAACTGTTCGGATTGCTTGGCAGGACACAGCAATTTGTGCAGCAAGATGCGCTTTTTTGGCAGTGCCGCACTTTTTCCGCATGTGCAAGGTGGCTTTTCGGAATTCTTCAAGGTTGCCGATTTTCAGTGTCATGTTGTCCCAAACAATATTCCCTTCGAGGTGGTGGCTTGCGCCGAGCCGTTGGCAGTGTGCTTGCACGCGGTGGCAAGGTCGGGGTCTTTACTGGGGGCCAAGGTATTGATCACGGGTTCGGGGCCAATTGGGGCGCTGACGGTGGCTGCGGCGCGGTGGGCGGGCGCTGCCGAAATCACCATAACCGACGTGGTGGATCAACCCCTCGAGATTTCCCGCGCGATGGGCGCGACCCGCACGGTCAACACCGCCAGAACCCCCGATGCCCTCGAGGAATTTAAAGCCAACCGGGGAGCCTTCGATGTGTCCTTCGAGGCCAGTGGCAACGCCGCAGCCCTCGAGACTTGCATTCATTCCACCCGTCCTGGTGGACGTTTGATTCAGATTGGCATGTTGCCCCCTGGCCTAACGTCTGCGCCAATCAACCGCATCATCGCCAAAGAAATCGACTTTTTGGGAACCTTCCGCTTTCATCATGAATTTCGCTGGGCAGTGGAATGTTTGGTTTCGGGGCGAATTGATGTCAAACCCATCCTGTCCGCCCAATTTGCCCTACAAGATGCGGTAAAAGCCCTCGAGCTGGCTGGAGACCGCAGCCGCGCCATGAAAGTCTCTCTAACCCTCGAGTGATGTTTACTTTTGGGTAATGTGGCATACCAGCACGCTCGAGGACAACCTAAGTTCCTCCCAGCTATGTTTCAGATATTCTCGCAAAGCTCGAAATCTTTCACGTCTTGAATAGGAACTTCTTTGTCTTGGCCCAACAGCAGCACCTGACGGGCTGGGCTAGGCCGCTCCCTACTCCCGTTGGTCGCTGTCAGATTTAGAGACTTTCTAAATCTGACATGGGAGGTACTTAGCCGAAAATAAGATCCAAGCTACTTTTCTTCAATGGTTTAGGGCTTGAATTTGGAATCTGATAGCGCTATCATTTAGGCCAGACCCAATCATAAATCCACAATTGCGAATCCAGTCCCGATTCCAAGCACAATTCCAAGCACGATATTTTTTACGAATTAACGTGTCTTACCCGTGAAATATCTGTGAAATACCCGTGAAATAAGCAAAACGGATCTCTTGACAGCTTCCCTGTCCAAATAGAACCAACCCAGGAGCCACCTTGAATGCACCTCACCTACAAACAATTGTCGGATCATCAGTGGTTCACCCCCCTCGAGTGCGTGCGCCTTTGCTGCGTTTTGTGGGTGTGACCAAGCAGTTCAGTGGAACCCTTGCGGTGGACGATTTAAGCCTCGAGGTGCATCCAGGCGAGGTGCTGGCCCTGCTGGGGCAAAATGGCGCAGGCAAAAGTACCGTGATCAAAATTTTGGCGGGGGTTCACCAAGCCTCACACGGCGAAATCTTTTATAAAGACCGCAAGCTCGAGAGTTTTGGCAGCAAACCCCCGATTGCTTTTATTCACCAAGATTTGGGCCTGATTGAATGGATGACCGTTGCCGAAAACCTTTCTTTGGGTGGTTTTGCCAAAAATACGGGGCTTTTTAGGGGTCTGATCGACTGGAAAAGCGCCACCAACAGAGCTAAATTGGCGCTCGAGGCAGTAGGCGGCGGGATCAGCCCAACTGCTCGCATTTTTAGCTTGTCTCGCACCGAACGCGCCCTGGTTGCCATCGCTCGTGCGCTGTCCCAAGAAGCCGAATTGCTAGTGCTGGACGAACCCACCTCGAGCCTGCCTGCCAATGATGTGGAGCGTTTGTTTGAGGTGCTGCGAAATTTGCGGAACAAAGGCGTGGGCATGATCTATGTTTCACACCGCCTGGATGAAGTATTCCGAATTTGTGACCGCGTAGCAGTGATGCGCGACGGCAAATTGGTGGGCCTGTGTGCCACCTCCGAAACCAACCCGCAAAACCTAGTGACCACCATTGTGGGCCACAAGATTTCTGAGGCGTACCCCAAGGCCAAAGCGCCCAGCGGAAGCCAAAATCTGCTCGAGGTGACGGGTTTGCGGGTGGCGACCCTCGAGCCAATGAGCTTTCAGGTGCGGCCTGGTGAGGCTTTGGGCATCACGGGCCTGAAGGGTGCGGGCCAAGTGGAACTGGGGCGGGCGCTGTTTGGGCTGGAACCGGTGCTGGGTGGGCGGGTCACGCTCGAGCAAAACCCCATTCGCACCCATTCCCCACTCGAGGCGATGCGTGCAGGGGTGGGTTTTGTATCTTCCAACCGCCGTGAGGAAAGCCTTGCCATGTCGCTTTCGGTGCGCGAAAACTTTTTTATGAACCCCGCCAACCGCAAAATCAAACTGTGGCATCCGATTGTTCCCAAACACGAAAAACGCTTGGCAAGGGACTGGATTTCACGCTTCAATGTGCGCCCTCCTGGGGCTGAGCAAGCCCTCGATACCTTATCCGGAGGCAACCAGCAAAAAGTGGTGATGGGCCGCTGGCTCGAGTTTGGGGCCAAACTTTTGATCCTCGAGGAGCCTACTTTGGGGGTGGATGTCGGTTCCAAAGCCGAGATTTATAGTTTGTTGGCACGCGCACTCGAGGCAGGTGCGGCGGTGCTATTGGTCTCCACCGACCTCGAGGAGATTGCTGGAATTTGTCACCGCGCTTTGGTGTTCAATCGGGGCCAAATTTCGGCGGAGCTGGTGGGCGAGCAACTGACCGTGCCTGCACTGGTTCACGCCGCTGCTGGTGAAGCCAAGCGAGCCAGTTGATGCCAAACGATTGCTCGAGTTTATCGCTGTTTCTTTCCATGTTTCTTTCTCCTAAATTTCCTTCCTCAAAGTTTCCTTTCCCAAAATTTCCCGCACAGAGGTGTTTTTCATGCAATCCCTGAAATCCGATGCCCTCGAGCGAAACAGACACCACCCTCGAGCCTGCCCAAAGCAAACCCCTCTTGAGCCACAGCCCAAGCAAAAGCCCCCTCGAGTCATTTCTGGGGGCTTTTTTCTCTTTGGGATTTCTCTTTAACCTATAACCCCTCGAGTTCTTGCAAAGTTAAACCTGTGATTATTGCAATCTGCTCGAGTGCCATTCCAGATCCCTTTAACCCTCGAGCAATTTGTATTTTCGTATGTGATTAGCGACCTCTCGAGGGGGTGAGATGGGCAGATGAGCGGGTAGACACTCGAGGAAAGAATGGGTAAGGTTTGGAAATGAAAGTGGACGAGCCAGACACCGATATCCCCTTGACC
>JANYFS010000226.1 GCA_025359705.1 Deinococcales bacterium
AAATATCTCCAGATGTGATCATTTGTGATATGTATCAGTATGCCTTGGGGAGTTTGGGACTGTTAAGTTTCATTCGTCGGGATTCTGCATATGATCATACTGTATTTATTGGGCTGTTTCCTGAAGATCTGCTGCACGAAGTGCCTGCCATGATGAAAAGTGGAGCGGATGATTTTATCATCAAACCTTTTCAGAGCTTGGATGTGGCCCAAACCTTGACCGCTAGACTTACCCGAAGGAGGCAGCTTCAACCCGCTGCCGTCCCTGCCAGAAACTTAAATAAACTGATCGTTAGGGGTTTTGATGCTCTGGCAATAGCCTATTCAGGTGAACACTTGTCATGCAACAGTACCAAAGGACTCGAGCTGATCTATTTTTTACTTGAGAAGGGAAGCGCAAATGTATTCGAGCTAGGTGAGGCGTTGTGGCCCGAATTGCAGCCCCAACAGGTTATCTCGAGGTTGCACAGTACCCTATACCGAATCAAAGACCAATTTGATCAAGAATTGATTCGGTGTCACGCAGGGCGTTACAGTCTGGTATCCAGTGTACACGTCGAGTATGACCTGCACCACTACCGCACCCTTGCCAATGATGCCCTCGAGCGCGACCAACCCAAGTTGCTGCAACGGGCGATCAATTTTTATGGTACTCCATTGGTAGGGCTGCATGGTGCTTGGTGTGACCATGTGCGCCGCGAATTGTTGAGTCTTCAAATCGAATTGCTCGAGCGGGTAATCGAACTTTACCAACGTGAAAAAGTTCAAACGATGGCGCTGTATAACCTCGAGGAGCTGCTTAGACTCGAGCCAGAGCCAAATACTGTCCATAATCATACTGAAGCACGTATGGAGGTTTTGTTACGCGAATTGCAAAGCGAGTTATCGCCCTTGATGCGTACTCAATCTTCGGTGCATATCCACGCTTAAAATTTTTAACTCGAGTAAATCATTGAGATCATAATTAAAAAAAGGGCGATCACATATCGCCCCTTTTTGATTTTTTGATTTATATTTTGATTTATACTTTTTTAATCTTCAACACACTGCTCGAGCGATCCCCAAAATTGCTGTGGGTTTCGGTGAGCGGGTGCAAATGCACGCCAATTTCCATCCAGGCCAAGCCCGAACGGGTGCCATGCCCCTCGAGCTGGTACAGGCTTTCTGGCTCGAGGCCACAGAGTTTGATGGCGGGCAAAACCACAGGATCACTGAGGTGGGTGCGGAAGTCGAACAGCACACCCTCGGTTTTGTCTTTGGACAGGTACATCCAGCTCGAGTAGTTGCCGACTTGTCCGTGCAGGCCGCGCAAATCGCGGTCAGAGCGCAAGCGGTATTGGTCGCCCAACTGCACGATGTGGCGGATGGTTTTGTAGTAGGCAATCCAGTGGGCGGCAAGGGCGCGTTCGGCTTCATTCCAGTGGGTCAAATCCGCGCCAATGCCCAAGGCTCCCAGCATGGATACATGCAACCTAAACTCGAGCGGGGCGGTTCCCATATCTGTAACCCAGGCTTCCATGATTAGTGCAGGGTAGGCCAAAGAAAAGCCCTCTTGAATGGACAAACGCGCAGCGGGTTCGGTGTTATCCGAAGCCCAAATCTGATCGGCCTTGGTCAAAATCCCCAAATCGGCACGGCCCCCACCGCCAGAGCAACTTTGCCAAAAAATGTTGGGGTGGCGCAAGCGCAAGGTGTCCCAGACGTGATACAAGCCCTCTACATAGCGAACCCAGATTTCCTTGCCCTGCGGATGCTCGGCCCAGCCAGGCTCGGAGACATTGCGGTTCATATCCCATTTGATAAAGCTGATCGGGTGCTGCGCCAGCAGTTTATCCAGCATCTCGATGAGGTAATGTTGTACCTCGAGCTTGGCAAGGTTCAGGATCAGTTGGTTGCGCCCCGTGGTTCGCGCCCTGGTGGGAAAATGGATGGCCCAATCGGGATGGGCGCGGTACAAATCCGAATCGGGATTGACCATTTCGGGTTCGATCCACAAGCCAAAATCCATGCCCAGCGCGTTTACTTTGTCGATTAAAGGCTGCAAACCGTTGGGGAATTTGCCCGCATCGGGCCACCAGTCGCCCAGCGCAGCCTGATCGGAATGGCGACCCTGAAACCAACCATCGTCCACCACAAACAGCTCGATGCCCATTTCGGCGGCAAGTTCGGCAAGTTTGCCCTGTCCCGCTTCGGTGACATCGAAAAAGGTGGCTTCCCAAGAGTTGTACAGAACTTTGTGGGTCACGGGGCCGTGTGGGATCACGTTTTGGCGAATGTGATCGTGCAGCAGTCTCGAGGCTCCGCCGTAACCCTCGAGGGAAAATCCGCCCAGCGCTTCGGGGCTAACGAAGGTTTCGCCAGCGTGTAGCTCGAGCGCAAAATCCCAATCGTTCAGGCCCATGCTCACTCGAGTGGCGTAAAAATTGGTGACTTCGGCGGTGAGTTTCCAGTTGCCACTCCAGGCCAACGCCCCAAACCAGACCGCGCCGTGGGTTTCGGTGGCATCACCCCGCTCGAGGGCAAACCACGGATTATGGTGATGGCTCGAGGTCAGGCGGCGGCTTTCCAGCACCTTGGTTCCGTGGCCCAAGGGTTCACGGCGAATTTGGTATTCATCATTCCAGCGGCCCGACAGATGGGTCAGTTGGTAGGTATCATGCAACGGAAAATGCCACTGCGCCGAAAAGATGCGCTCGAGCGAGATTTTTTCGCTTCCCAGATTTTTGAGGGTGACAAAGCGAACGATCAAATCGTGTTCAAAAAAAACGCGATAATGCAGGATCACCTCGAGCGGATAATGCGAATCTTTTAAGGTGATTTGCAATTCGTCACCCTGTGTTTCGGATTTCACAAACTCCAACACCGTATCTCGAGTGCCGTCCGCAAAGGTAGTTTTCAGGCAGGGTTCCACATAGCTCATGCCGCCGTAGACGGGAAATTCCTCTTGCCACAGGTTTTGTGGCCCATCAAAGCTCGCCCAGTTGGGATAGTTTGCGGCTTCTGGGTAATCACTATGTTGGGGCAGTTTGCGGCCCCAATAGCGGTGCAACAGTGCGCCAGAAGCATTGAACCCCAAAGCGTAAGCAGTGTTGTGGGTTTCTAAAATCCAGCTCGAGGGGGTAGATTCGACAATCATCCCTCCAGCATAATGGGTACAACGGCTTACAGATCGCTTTGATTTTAGACGTGTCTATCTATTTGACAGATGTAACTACTCAGGGTAGGGGCTTGCGGAAGGAAAAAGAGTAGAGTAGTGCCACTATCGAACCTACAGCCTGCCCCAACTGCATCCTGCTCGAGAAGCGAATCCAAGACCTCGAAGCGCGGTTGGTA
>JANYFS010000232.1 GCA_025359705.1 Deinococcales bacterium
GGTAAAACCACCCTCACCGCTGCCATCACCTACACCGCAGCTTCCATCGATCCCACCATCGAAAAACTGGCCTATGACCAGATCGACAAGGCTCCCGAAGAAAAAGCTCGCGGTATCACCATCAACACCGCCCACGTCGAGTACAACACCCCAGCCCGTCATTACTCGCACGTGGACTGCCCTGGTCACGCCGATTATGTTAAAAACATGATTACCGGTGCTGCTCAAATGGACGGAGCCATCTTGGTTTGCTCCGCAGCCGACGGCCCCATGCCCCAAACCCGCGAGCATATCTTGCTGGCGCGTCAAGTCGGTGTTCCTTACATCGTGGTTTTCCTCAACAAAGTCGATATGGTCGATGATGAAGAACTCCTCGAGCTGGTGGAAATGGAAGTCCGTGAACTCTTGGCTCGCTACGAGTTTCCTGGCGACGATACCCCCATCGTGCGCGGTAGCGCCAAAGAAGCTTTGGATGTGCTTTTGGCTAACCCCAAAACTCCCAGGGGCGAGAATAAATGGGTCGATGGTATCTGGAATTTGCTCGATGCGGTAGATACCTTCATTCCTACCCCCGAGCGTGACATCGATAAGCAATTCTTGATGCCCGTGGAAGATGTGTTCACCATCACCGGACGCGGAACCGTAGCTACGGGCCGTGTCGAGCGTGGAATCGTTAAAGTCGGCGACGAAGTGACCATCGTCGGTTTGCGCGACACCGTGAAAACCACCGTGACCGGTATCGAAATGCACCGTAAGTTGCTGGATTCGGGCATGGCAGGCGATAACGTGGGTGTTTTGTTGCGTGGAACCAAGCGTGAAGACATCGAGCGTGGACAGGTGTTGTCCAAGCCCGGTTCGATCACTCCCCACACCAAGTTTGAAGGCAGCGTCTATATCCTGTCCAAAGACGAGGGTGGCAGACACAGCGCCTTCTTCGGAGGCTACCGACCACAGTTTTACTTCCGCACTACGGACGTAACTGGCGTGGTGGAATTGCCCGAGGGAGTGGAGATGGTGATGCCTGGGGATAACGTGAGCTTTGTGGTGGAATTGATCAAACCCATCGCCATGGAAGAAGGATTGCGCTTCGCCATCCGAGAAGGTGGACGCACCGTGGGTGCAGGCGTAGTTTCTAAAATCCTCGAGTAACCCTCGAGTGACCAGATCGAGTAACCAGAAATCATGATTCAGAAGGGGCCATTTTAGCCCCTTCTTTTTGTTGACCACATCCTGTACAATAGAAAGGTTTGTGCTTGCGCTGCCTCGAGCTTGCTGCAAGACCGCTTGAGGCACACCGTCTTGACACAACTTGCAGCAATATGACGCGCAGCCGTTAGAAAGTGAAGTATAAAAAGTGAAGTAGTAGGTATCAAAAGTGACATTCAAAATTTCTTAAAGATTTTTCTGAATTGTTTTGTCACCTTTCACTTTAGATCACACCACTTTGAGTCACACCCCATCGTTACACCCACATCATCCGATGCACGAAATCCGATGTCTGGAATATACCTTTGGCTTCACCCCCTCGAGCGACTTTTTTAAGTTCTCAGGATCACGTTGGTTCTCAGAATCACGTTGGCAGGTCAAAGCGTTTAAGGAGTTTTATGGAATACCGCAATATTGCAATTATCGCCCACGTTGATCACGGCAAAACCACTTTGGTGGATTATTTGCTGCGCCAAACCCTCGAGCTGAAGCACGGCGAAGAACTCGCCGAACGCGCTATGGACAGCAATGCCCTCGAGCGGGAGCGGGGCATCACCATTTTGGCGAAAAACACCGCCGTGTTCTACAAAGGTTACAAAATCAACATTGTGGACACCCCCGGACACGCCGATTTCGGCGGAGAAGTGGAACGGGTGTTGGGCATGGTGGACGGTTGTTTGCTTTTGGTGGACGCTGCCGAAGGCCCCATGCCCCAAACCCGCTTTGTACTCAAAAAAGCCCTCGAGCTGGGTTTACGCCCGATTGTAGTGATCAACAAGATTGACCGCCAAGATGCACGCCCCGATGAAGTGGTCAGCTTGACCTTCGACTTGATGGCAGAACTGGGTGCAAGTGACGAACAGTTGGATTTCCCTGTGTTGTACGCCATTGCCCGCGAAGGTAAAGCCTTTAAAGAGCTGGATAAGCCCACCGAAGACATGCACGAGCTGTTCGATATGGTTCTCGAGCATTGCCCACCGCCCGATGTGGACTTGGATGCACCTTTCCAAATGCTGGTTACCAACTTGGATTACTCCGAGTATTTGGGCCGCATTGTGTTGGGACGGGTCAAGCGTGGCACGGTTCGCAAGGGTGAATTTGTACAGTTGATGCACAAAGACGGCACCATGAGCAAGAACAAAATTGTTCAACCTTTTACCCATTTGGGCTTGCAGCGGATCGAAGTGGACGAGGCCAGCGCGGGCGACATCATCGCTTTGGCAGGGATCGAGGATGCCCAAATCGGGGAAACCATCGCCGACTTTGCCGATCCCGAAGCCTTGCCGATCATCACCGTGGACGAACCCACCGTTAGCATGATTTTCTCGCCCAACACCTCGCCTTTTGCGGGTAAGGAAGGCAAGTACGTGACCAGCCGTCACATCCGTGACCGTTTGATGCGCGAAATCATGACCAATGTGTCGCTGAAAGTCGAAGAAATCCGCCCCGATGAATTTAAAGTTTCGGGACGCGGCGAGTTGCACTTGAGCATTTTGCTGGAAACCATGCGCCGTGAAGGTTACGAAATGCAAGTGGGCGCACCACAGGTCATTTTGCGCGATGTGGACGGCGAAAACTGCGAACCCTTCGAGCATTTGGTGATCGACTTGCCCGAGAACTTGGCCTCCCCTGTGATTGGGGTGTTGTCCAGCCGCAAAGGTCAAATGGTCAACATGGAGCCTATGGGAACCCGTCAGCGCGTGGAATTCAAAATTCCTGCCCGCTCGTTGTTCGGTTTCCGCAACCAGTTCTTGTCTATGACCCAAGGTGAGGGCATCATGAGCCACGTTTTTGATGGTTATGCACCTTGGGCGGGCGAAATGAAGAGCCGTCAAAACGGTTCCTTGATTGCCATGGAAGGCGGCGAAGCCTTCGCCTACTCGATCTGGAAACTGCAAGAGCGCGGAACTTTCTTTATCGACCCTGGTACCGAAGTGTACATTGGCATGATTGTGGGCGAAAACAGCCGCGACAACGATTTGAATGTCAACGTGTGTAAGAACAAAAAATTGACCAACGTGCGCTCGAGCGGAAACGACGATGCCATGACCCTGATCACCCCCCGCCGCCCCACCTTAGAAGATGCCCTCGAGTACATCGGAGACGACGAGTTCGTGGAGATCACCCCCAAGAATATCCGTTTGCGTAAACGGGTGCTTGATCCTAGCTTCCGTAAGTAAGAGAGTAAGAGGGTAAGAGGGTAAGAAAAATCTTGAGGGCAGATCAGTTGGGCGGAAACGTCTGGGCTGGTCTGCTTTTTTTGGTTTGGTTTTGGCTCGAGGGATGCTCGATATAAAAATTGTGTAGCTCGAGGTTTTCGCGTTTTTATGGAAAACGGATGACAGAAAACGGACAACCTAAAGCAGCAAACCGTGATACATTGCTCGAGTGTTGAAATTTTCCAAACTTTTAAGCCATACCTTAACCTGCCTGTTGTTGTCGTCGAGCGCGGGGGCTGCCAGTCGTCCGCTTTGGATTGCGGGGCAGCCTACCAAACCGATCATCGAAACCAAAATGCTCTCCAGTGGCCTCGAGGGGTTGCCCGTGTGGGTTTTGCCCCGCGTGGGGGTGCAAATTGCCAATGATCCCGAATCGCTCGAGCTGAGATATGACAATAAAACCTTGTTTTTTGTGTATGGCATTGGTTGGGAAGGCAATTTTGCTTTTTCGGCGGATTTGCCTGTGCCAGAAATGTATAAGGGCAGTTTGCATGTTTCGGTGCAGGTTTTGCGGGAAATGGGGTTGCCACTGCGGGAGTCGGAAACGGCCTTTGAGGTGAACCCCGCTGCTCGAGCGCCACAACTCACCGCACTTCGGCGCAGTGTGGCAAATGAAGATGGCCTCGAGGTGAGCCGTTTGGTTCTCGAGTTTTCCGACCCGTTCGAGTTTGAGCTGGACAAAGTGCCGCAAAAAATCAATATTCGTTTGCCCAAAGTACAAAAACTGGCCCCCGAGGTATTGCCGACCCTCGAGCTGCCTGGAGAGGGAACCCTGCGCTATCGGCTCAAAGATTTGGGCCAAGACACTCTATTCACCCTCGAGACCAAAGATGGGGCTGCCACCGAGATTTTTACTTTGGAAAACCCGTTTCGCATTGTACTGGACACTCGAGTCAACCTCGAGCCTGTGGTCAGTGTGCCTGATTCTGGCCTCGAGCGTAAAGATTTGGGGTTGCTGCATCTGTTGGTCTTTGACCCAGAACGCTATATGCCTCAGATTGCTACCGCACCGATGGGCAGCTCGAGGGCGGTGGGGCAGTTTGTGGGCGACCATCAGGCGGTAGCAGGGGTGAACGGCGGGTATTTTGACCCGTCCAGCAGCATGGCGGTGGATTTGGTGGCAGTGAATGGGCGGATGCTCTCGAGTTCGCTCGAGCGGCGGGCCACGCTGGGGATTCTCAAAGATGGTGGGTTGCTGTGGGGCATTCCCAAGCCGCGCTATTTGTTGGGCGGTGGCAAAGATAAGATCAAGGTCAATACCCTGAGTGCTAAAACCAATCCCAACTGGTTGACCCTGTTTGTGGGCGATGGCAAAACCCCTGTGGGTGCGGATGGTTTCAGCACGTTGTACCTCAAAGCCAACAAAGTTGCCAAAAAAACCGACCAACCCAGCATTCCTGCGCCTGGTGAAGTCACGGTCAGCTTTAAACCCGAGCGCTTTCCGCAGTTGCCTCTCTCGAGCGGGGAGGATTTACCCTTGGGCCTCGAGTGGTTCTCGCAAGACTGGCAAGAGGTACAAGATGCGCTTTCGGCGGGGCCAATGCTGCTGCAAGGTGGGCAATATGTGTTGAGTCCTGTCCAAGAAGGGTTCAACACCGCTGGCAGCATCTGGCGGCGCACCCGCCAAGTGGCCTTTGGAACTCTAGGCGATGGGCATTTGGTGATTGCCTACCACGAATGGGCCACCCCCGAAGAATTTGCCTATAGCCTACTCAAATCGGGCGTACAAACTGCCATGCGGCTGGACTCTGGCTCGAGCGCCTCGGTTTTTGTGCAGGGCCACTATCTCAATCACGGGGGCAAAAGAAAGGTTCCTAACGCGATTGTGTTGGTGCCTCGAGAGCGTTTGGTGGCGGGGAAGGATTGAGGGCGGGTAGCGCTTCGCGCTCGAGAGGGCGAGAGTCGCTTCGCTCGAGAGTAAGAGGGTAAGAGAGTAAGAAAAAGCATGTGGCTCGAGGGATTAGCTCGAGCCACACAATCTGTCTTGACCCTAAAGCAGCACCTGTCTTGACCCAACTGCGCCACCTCACGGGGCGGGCCGCTGACGGGCTTGGTCGCTTTACGAAAAACGAAAAACGAAAAACGAATTACCAACAAACCTACTCGCTCGAGGGTTCCGCCGTTTTGGGTTTGGCTTTGGGGCGCTCGAGCAGACTAAACAAGACCAAAGCCAATGTGCCGCCCACCACGCACGAATCCGCGATGTTGAAAATGGGGAAACTGGTTCCGATGCTGGGAATATTGATCTTGGACATTACCCAAGAAAGGCTATGCGAATACAGCATATCGGTGACTTTGCCGTGCAAAATCCCGTCGATGGAATTGCCGATTGCACCTGCGGCAATTACTGCAAAAATGTAGCGGTAGGCGGTGGGTAATTTGCCAATCACCACATAAACTAGCAAGCCAATTCCTGCCAAAAAGCGCAAGATTGCCAAGGGCAAAGCCGCACCGCTGAGCAAGCTCCAGGCTGCGCCCGTGTTGTAGGTCAGGTGCAAATCCAAAAAGTTGGCAATGACGGGGTGATAATAGCCCACGGTTTGGGCATCAGCGACTGCCCAGTTATTGGCAGTCCACAAATTAACGGTGCTGGTTTTCAGCACCTGATCGGCAATCAGCAGCAGAACAAACGGAATGAGGGGCCAGAATCGAGACACTCGAGCATTATAACGCAGGATTTCTGTATCAGGCGTGAACCCAACCTCGAGGGATGGAAAATCTAGGCAAGAATTGGGTTGGTGCAGGACACGTCTGTCTTGGCCCAACTGCGCCACCTGTCTTGACCCTAAAGCAGCACCTGTCTTGGCCCAACTGCGCCACCTCACGGGGGGCGGGCCGCTCACGGGCTTGGTCGCTCACGGGGCGGGCCGCTTGGAACTAAGACGGCACCTCTCGGGCCAGTTCCGCCTCGAGCTTGGTGATAAGATACGTAAAGCAGACGGCTCGAATAGTAAATGGGGGAAACATGGATAGAGAAGATATGGATAGGGAACAGCGCCTTAAGCTTGAAGCAAGCATGAGTGATGACATAGTGGATATTGAGGCAAATATGGATGATAAAAATGAAGTAACAATAAGTTTTAACAAATCTTCTCTAGGCGATCTTATCAGGCAACTGACTAATGTATATAATTGTGCGGTTCTAGGAGCACATGTTCACTTAGATGTCGCTTCTGGTCTAAGAGGAAATATCGACTCCGTAATTATCATCAGGGTACGCGATTAGTTTTCTCTAAGAAGAAGGCTCGAGGGAGCGAATCACTACCGCCCCAAAGCAATGCGCTCAAGCCCAATAACTTGAGCCACAGCCTAAGCAAAAGCCCCCCTCGAGTCATTCTTGGGGGCTTTTTTCTCTCTTTGGGGTTTCTCTTTAAATTATAATCCCTCGAGTTCTTGCAAAGTCAAACCTGTAATTATGGCAATCTGCTCGAGTTCCATTCCAGATGCTTTTAGCCCTCGAGCAATCTGTAACTTCGCCTCGAGCCACACCTCGAGCCACACCTCGAGCCAACCTCGAGCCACAGACATCCTGCGGGTTTATACTGGTGGCATGGCAAAAGTAGAATCTTTCGATCTGGATCACACTCAAGTGCGTGCGCCGTATGTGCGCTTGGCAGGAGTCAA
>JANYFS010000317.1 GCA_025359705.1 Deinococcales bacterium
TTTCGCAGTAAATGGAACGAAAACTCTGCCCCTACCTTGGCTCAAACACCTGAAATTCCACTTAGCGAGGATCAGAGCAGTGAGGTGCCCCCCTCGAGTACCGCAGACCTCGAGTACGCCGCAAAATATGACCGGTTTTTAGAGGATTCTCAGGTGGCGGGTCCGCTCGAGGATGAATTGCTGGGCAAATTGCTGACCAGTACTGTTGAAAAGAGTGAAAGGGTGGAAAATCTCGAGGCTGACCGTTTTACCGCTCCAGATAGGCAGGAAGAGACAACAAAACCGATCATCATGCTCACCCCTGTTCTGGGGGCAAATTATATTGATGGGCGTTTTGTGGCCATCTTCGATCATATGGCCTCGAGTGATCCTACTCGGTGTTTCCCTAAAAGCACTCTGCTCGCTCGAGTGCTCAATGTGTTAATTCGAGCCCAGCTCCAGTTCGGGAACGGGTTTTTCATGAGCTACACGATGCTGAGAAAAGAACTGTTGGGGGAGGGGTGCAAAAATACCATTCACAAAATAATCAAAATTTTGCAAAAGATTTTTGGAGTCACCCGTTGGATTGGAACTGCGGGGAGACGATTGCGAGTCAGCAAATTTATCATCAACATTGCTGAAATTCAACAGTGGCTCAGGGATCACAACCAGTCAGACGTTATCGCCGGGTTTCCAGTCGTGCTCAAACCTCGAGTGAAGCGTTATACCACTTCGCTGAAAGCGTATGTGGGCCAGAAGCCACCTACCCCTCTTCCAGTGCTCGAGGTGCATGAATTGGTGGCCTCGAGTGATGCTTGGAAGTATTTGATTCAGCAGTTCCCCACCAAAATCACCGTAGAATTCGCCGATTGGCTGCTGTCTAAAATCCGTGAGCGGGGATTACAAGTGTTGGACGCATTTATGGTCTGCATGAAAAAGTCCGTTTCGATCAGCAAAGTAAATGACCCTTTTGCCTACCTGGTCAGTTGCTACAAAGCGGGCTCAGAGGCAGTACGGTCTGCGCTCGAGAGTGTACCCAGCAAAACGGTCTTGACCCTACCCAAAGAATTCAAAGTGGGAGCTTTTTGGCAGATCGCGGATCAAGTGTTTGAAGTCCTCGAGGTGGGACCTGTTTTTTCTTTGCTGGAGAATAGGGAAACCTTAAGAGTGGATTCCCACCACCTGCAAACCATTTTAAAAGGCCACTTGAAAGAGTAGTTTAAAAAGCGCGTTTCCAACGGTGTGGAACCTTTTAACCCCTCGAGTTCCACGCTAAAAGCAGGTCTATGGCAGTCTATACAAGCTGCCGAAAAATTCTTTTTGCTTTTTTGCCTGCTCGAGGGGAAGTGAGATAGCTCGAGTACATCCTAGAGAAAACCATGTCTTGCATAGACTTTTTCTCTTTTTGGGTCTTTTTTTGTAAGTTTTTTCAAAAAGAAAAAAACAACGACTCGAGGTTGTTGGGATTTGGGTAAGAGGCTTGGTTTAAGAGCGTTGGTATATGGGGGATTTTTTAGACCATTAGGGGATGATTTAGAGGCGACTAAGGGATCATTTAGAGGCTACTGTGTCTGGGACAGTAAAGGCTCGAGGGATACCAAGACGAGGTTAATTCCGCAGCCTATAGCCCAGACGACTCGAAAATTGTTACAGCAAGTTGGGACAACACTGCCAAAGTGTGGGATGCCTTGAGTTTAGCTGTTTTTTCTGGGCCAACTGGCATTTTGCCCAGGCCTGTGGCTGGTTCTAATAGGGCACAAACCGTGTTGGATGCGGATACGTGCTCAACAATGGATTCTTCGCTGGATCATATTTCCTATACTCAAAAAGGGGAATTTCCAAATCCAGATAAACATATTTTTGAGTCTAAGAGAGGATCTGAAACCGTCCTACACACATTCTGATTTTCGGAAAACAGCGAAAATTGTCACTTCTTGGGTTGTCTGGGGTGGAATAAACAGATTAACATCATTCTGAGGCATTTCGGGAGCTTGCTGAACTTATGTTCCAGACAAGAGCTTAGGAAAGCATCTCGACTGAGACGAATTCGGATCCTCTCTAACAAGCCCTACTCAGCACAGTGTGGATCTACAATATTTTCAAGTGACGGCAAGAATTCAGCATTAATTACCAACTGGGTGATGTCATAGAGATATTCGCAAAAGGCTCGAGATTTATCCTAACTGTTGAAAAAGAAAAAGAATTTCTCTCGCAGTAATTATTTTGTTTTAATCAATTGGTAGTCTAAAATTTACTACCCTCGAGGCTCACTCGAGGGCGGGGGTAGATCGTATTGACTTGGATCATGACTGCATGAATAGGGCAAATTGAGGTGAAAGTGTGTAGGGTGTCGACCCGCTACTTACTTACAGATGTCTTGCATTTACTAGATGGTGGTGGAATCCATGATGCTTATTAAAATCTTGCATCCAAGCCGTAATATTTAGTTATGTATGCTGTTTAGCCCTTATCAGAGGGCGAGTTAGTGAGGTCGGGTAGTGATTCCTCGAGCATATCAATGGAATTTGCAGTGATCAAATGTTCAAGAAGCTTGCTCAATTCATTGGTGACAATGAATTCTTTAAATTTTTCATCGATCTGCATAATCTTGCAGACGGGGTACAGGGTATTGTCTAATGTAGGAGCCAAGCTCATACATTAGACCGCCTTTAAACTGCGAGCCACTTGTTGTGTAGTGATGCTACTGTTCCTTCTCTGCAACAGATTGACTAGCCTCAAGAGGGCGGTGGGGCCATCGATCCCAGGGATGGTGATGATCACTAAAGAATCTATTTGGGCCAATTCAAATGCTTTTTCAGCGCTCTCAGCGTCTGGAACTTTATCTATCATCACCACTGAAAACGTAGTTTCTAAAGCGTTTCCTAGTGCGCTTGCATAACTGACCTTTGGCCAATCTAAATGGGGAACAAACGGCTCGATTTCCTGTTGCTCGAATAGGCACTGGCCGTCTTGGAAAAAATATTCTATCGGTTGCTCGACGGTCAGCACCCGCTTGATAGTGGACGAGTGGGCATTCAGCCATTCCAGCATCGCTGCCACAGTGGTTGATTTTCCAGAACCCCCCTTCCCAGTGATCACAATCAAGCCTTCGGGTTCTTCCAGCAGCCTCTGAAGCGCTAAATAAGGCAAATTCAGCGCCTCGAGACTAGGAATTTTATGAGGAACTTTATGCATCACCAGGCTGTACCGATCCTCATATAGGTGAATTAATGTACACCTGAATCCATCCTGATTTCGATTGCGATCCCGCGCCCATACCCATTGGCAATTATCTTGATATTGCAACGAATCGAAAATAGCCATTTTTTTCTGGGTTTTGTGAGACAATGGAGCGATGCCATTCGTCATGCTGTTAAATTTCTCGGAAGTGATTCGCGCGAATTCACTCAGTCTCTCAATTCCTACGGGTGTTTGAATGCTTGGAGGGGAGCCGACTCGTAGAAAAATATCGGAATACTCGACATTTTTCCTTTCTAGATAACCGATGAGATCTTGCATTTCCTCAAACGGCTCATACCCACTGCGATTTGTGAGACTTTTCTTTTGCGAACCATCTGTCATGTGAGCTCCTTAAGTATTTCCCAATGGGAAAATATTTCTTTCCACTTCCAGTATATTACTGACGTTACGCGATTTCTTGAGGGGTATAGTTGATAGATTTTCGCATCTTTTTTAACTCCCTCGATGCTCCTCTTAATGCCCCAAGATACAGCCTCG
>JANYFS010000322.1 GCA_025359705.1 Deinococcales bacterium
ATTTTGAAAGTGGGAAGGCTTAAGGAATTCGCTAAGGCCATCCACCGCCGACCAACGCAACAAGCGGTTGCCAGGAATATCGCTCCAAACCACACTTTGGTCGGCTGCAAAATAGGCTGGGCCTTCGCTCCAGGTGGCTCCTGTAGCCAGTCGCTCGAGCCGAGAATCGGGAAGCAAGATATGTGTGAAGCGTTGGTCGTAGATTTCAAAGTTGCCAGACATAGATGACCTCTGTTTTGATTTTGGTTTGATTAGGTTGAGCTTGGTTTGATTTTGATTAGGTCGAACTTAGCTTGAGCTTAACTTGATTTTAGGGCATTTGTCAGAGCAAAAACGAACGGATCACTATTATTTAAAAAATGGCTTGTCCGCTTGAAAACTTATCCGTTTTAGACATGACTATATTTAACATTCACAAACAACTGCTCGAGCGAGCTGTTTAATTATGATTTGAGGCACAGTTCTTCGCTGTGCCTCAAAATGGTTTGGCTCGAGATTATTACCTAAAACCATTTATAGCGCTCAGCAGTAAGATGGATACACATTTTAGAGATGTAATGAGGATTTTCGCGTGAGACGAGATGTACCAAGGATCACTCGAGGTATTTTTGTGTTGATCATTTCGGATTGCGCTATACCTAAAACTATTTACCCCAAATCTTCTTATACTCATTACGATAGTCACTGCTAGGATCAAAAATACTACTTTTACCGTTTACTGGCGAGTCATAATTGATGTTTGCAGGAACCACAATATGAACCGGAATCTTATACCCACTCTCGGGCTGACCTGACAAAGCACGGTTTATTTCGTCGATCAGTTGCCAACCCTGCAAGTTAATCGGTTCGGGGATGGTAGCAAATTGGTATTGCTTGGTGCGAATGCGCTGGTAGGCGCTTTCGCTACCATCTCCCGCCGATATGTTAAACAACTGACCGCTTGGATCGATTTTGGCATTAATTAAATTGGGAACCATGCCATCAAAATACAAATCGTTGATCCCTAAGCTATAAGTCCATTTGTCGCCGTATCTCCGCACCAAATTAAAGGTGACGTTGGGCATATCTCTGGTGGCGGTGGCAAGTGATTGCACTTTAGTCTCGAGCAAGGTACAACCCGTACACTGCTTGATGATCTTCGCCATTGCATCAGACTTAGCAACTGCAATTTCATAGGCGGTATCGGTAAAAATAACCACCCCTGCCTTACCTTCTGAATTGGCAATCGCCAGATAAGCAGCAGCTTCTGCGGTAGCAAGTGCAGGAGTGGTCACATTGGTAAACAGTTTGGGTTTGCTTTGGGGGCCAGGCGTGCCTGCGGCGTGCCAACCTACTACTACAATACCCGCTTTGTTGGCTTGCTCCACCAAAGTTGCTTGCTCGGTGGCATCGAAGCCACCCAAGATAATGGCGGCGGGTTTTTGGGTAATGGCTTGTTTAAGGGCATTGGCATGGCCTACTTCCGTACCCAAACCATCCAGCAGTTTGAATTCCCAACCAATGGCTTTAGCAGCCTCCGAAGCGCCTTCGCCCACTCCTTTGGCCCCACCATTGCGTTGGTGCGAAGAAATGTAGATCACCAATTTACCCACGGCGGCTTTTGGCCCCGTAGTTGGCCCAGTCCATACATTGGCGCGACCCGCAGCAACTGCTACGAATTCTTTGGCTTGGCTGACAATATCGGCGTGTGCGCCACTCAATCCACTACTGACAATAACGAAAGTCGCACCCAACAAAAATCTACTCCCATTCATAACAAAGCCTCCACTTCACCACTCGAGCCGAAAAAGTTGTCCTGAACAAAAAATCGGGTTTCAACCAACTTCGCTTGAGATTCACACAAGGTTTGCTCGAAAATGGTGAATTTCAGTCTACTCAAAAAGGTTGGAAGACGCTATAAAATTTGTTGGATTTTTACTTTGCCAAACGTATAGCGCAATTCGAAATGATCAACACAAAAATACCTCGAGTGATTCTTGGTACATCTTGTCTCACGCGAAAATCCTCATCACATCTCGAACATGTGTATCCATCTCAGTGCTTAGCGCTATATCTCAGAATACCGTGTTTGTCGTACTCGAAGGCACTTAATAAACTTTGATGAGGCACATCAAAGTTTATTTTTGGAGTGGGATAAAACACGGCAGGCTCGAGCCAAGATTTAAGCTTGAACCTGACAGTTTAAGGGTGAGAGGTTAAATCTTGGAGGTTAAAGGTTAGAGGTTACAGGGCAAACTCACGTCGGCTTTTCACTATTCAAACGTAAAGTTACAGCGGCAAACCTGAGCTTGAAATTTAGTGTGTTTCTGGGAAATTCCAAACCGCAGACACGCTCTTGCTCTGTACATTTAATATGCAAATCAGGCCAATTTTCTCGACGTGAGTTCGCCCTGTTAGAGGTTATTTTCCCCAGATTTTCTTGTATTGGGTGCGGTAACCGTTTTCGGGATCGAACAGGTTTTTCTTGCCGCCATCGAAGTTGACATTGGTGGGAACCAC
>JANYFS010000344.1 GCA_025359705.1 Deinococcales bacterium
CAAAGGTTCCGATAAATTCTGCGATCAGCTTTCTTCCAAGTCCTAACATGGTTCCAAATTATGAGGTTTTTAAGAAAAGATGTGTGGTGCAAAGTGCATTCAAACCCCAATACGCTTAGAATAAGCCGAACATGAACTCGAGATAAACTTTGTATAAAGATACCATAAAGACTACCCTGAAGATTACCGTGAAGATTACCGCAGCCATCACCGCAGGAGGTCGCTCGAGCCGTTTTGGGAGCGATAAAGCATTGTTTAAACTGGGTGAAAAAACCTTGCTCGAGTGGGTGGCATCCAGCTTTGAACCCCTCGAGGGATGCGATCACCGAATGATCATTGCACCGCCAGGGCGCTATACCTTGGCAGGTTGGGAAACCCTCCCCGAAAAACAGCCAGGACGGGGGCCGTTGGGTGGCCTCGAGGTGGCGCTCGAGCATTCTAAATCGGATTGGACTGCGTTTGCGGCAGTGGATTTGCCTTTTTTGACTCCAGCATTTTGGGAAATTTTGGTAGGGGAGATCAGCTTAAATCAGCACATGTTGGAGTCTCTCGAGGGGAAAAATCAAGCAGGAATTCAAGCGGGAATTTATATGGGAATTCAAGCCCTTGTGCCGCTGGATTCGCAAAACCAAGTGCAACCGCTGTGTGCGCTGTATCACCGCTCGAGCCTGCCATTTGTGCAGGCCCAACTGCACCGCCAAAACTACGCACTGAAGGCGCTGCTCGAGCGTATGACGGTGTGTTATGTTGCTTGGGAAAAGTTAGAAAAAGTCAGCCGCCTAGACAATCTCCCAGACAATTTAAAGGGGAACTTGTTCTTCAATTTGAATAGTCCCAAAGATCTTCAGACCATCAGGGGTCGTTAAAACTCTGATAGAGTGGTTTAAATCATGCCGAAACCTCTTCTTATTGCTCCCAGTATTTTGGCTGCCGACTTCACCCGTCTGGGAGAACACCTGCAAGCCGCCGAACACGCAGGCGCAGACCTGTTACACATCGATGTGATGGACGGTCAGTTCGTCCCCAATATCTCTTTCGGTGCAATTGTGGTGGAAGCCTGCCGCCGGGTCAGCCCGCTGCCACTGGATGTTCACCTGATGATTGCCCAGCCCGAGCGCTTTTTAAGCGAATTCGCCAAGGCGGGGGCCAGCCAAATCACGGTGCATTTCGAGGCCACCGCGCACATTCACCGTGCGGTTCATCTGGTCAAAGAACTGGGCTTGAAGGTGGGCCTAGCCCTCAACCCTGGTACCCCGCTCGAGGCATTAAAACCACTTTTACCCGATCTGGATTTGGTTTTGATCATGTCGGTCAACCCAGGGTTTGGTGGTCAAAAATTTATCCCCAGCACCCTCGAGCGCCTCAAAACCGTGCGAAACTGGCTTGAGGAAGTCAATCCAACGGCGGATCTTCAGGTGGATGGGGGCATTGTGGCCTCAAATATTGCGGAAGTGGCCCGTGCGGGCGCAAACAATTTTGTAGCAGGCTCGAGCGTGTTCAATACCAAGGATACCGTGCAGAACAATATCAATGCCCTAAAAGCCGCCTTGCAGGTGACAACATGAAACTGCGGGTAGACTTGCTGCCGCACGGCGAATATTCCGATACGGTTTTGGTGATCGATGTGCTAAGGGCCACCACCACCGCAGGGGTTTACCTCGAGAATGGGGCCAAGGCGGTGGTTTTTACCTCCGATATCGAGACTGCCCTAGCCATGCGCGGCGAAAATGTCACCTTGGCAGGGGAGCGCGGCGGCCTAGCTATCCCCGATTTCGATTTGGGAAATAGCCCGCTCGAGGCATCCCAACAGCGCTTTGACCACCGTACAGTGGTGATGAACACCACCAACGGTACGCTTGCCGCGCACATCGCCGCCGCAACGGGCAAATATGTGCTGCTGGCTTCGCTCCGCAATGCCCACGCCGCCGCACGTCGGGCCAAGGCACTTTGCTCCGAAGAAATTGCCATCGTTTGTGCGGGGGGCAGTGCGGGCGGGCGTGCAGGCGTGGACGACATCTACACCGCAGGAGTGTTGTGCGAATACCTGATGGCAATGGGCGACTTTACCCTAGACGACGGGGCCAGAATCGCCCTGATGGTGCGGCGCGGAGCCTCCGACCCCCTCGAGTTTCTGAGCAGCTCTGGCGCAGGTCAAGCCCTCGAGCGGGTGGGTTTGGGCGCGGACATCAACTTTTGCGTACAAATTAGCCAAACCACCATCGTACCCATTTTGGGTGAGCGCACCGAGAAAACGCTTAGTTTTGCTGCTGCAAATTAGAGCAGTTGTCCGTGATCCGTTTTCTGTTTACGTACAACTGTTCTAAATACCAACAAGGTCAAATACCAATTCATCCCCCTCGAGCCTAACCATTACCTTCCCACCGTGTTTCAATGTGCCAAACAACAATTCATCGGCAAGAGGTTTTTTGATCTGCTCTTGAATCACTCGAGCCAGCGGACGCGCACCCAACAAACGGTCATAGCCTTTTTGCGTCAGCCAGGTTTTGGCCTGCATACTCAGCTCGAGGGATACTTTTTTGCTGTCCAGTTGGGTTTGTAGCTCGAGTAGGAATTTGTCCACCACGCGGTGCATGACGATGCTGGAGAGGGGTTCAAAGCGCACGGTGGCATCCAAACGGTTGCGGAATTCGGGGGTGAACAGGTTTTTGATGGCCTCAAGGTCTTCACCGTTGCTGCCCGCCCTGGCAAATCCCAATTGGCCTTTTGCCAGTTCCGCCGCGCCTGCATTGGTGGTCATAATCAGCACCACCCCGCGAAAATCCACCACTCTGCCGCTGTTATCGGTCAGTTTGCCGTAATCCATCACCTGCAACAAAATATTGTAGAGGTCAGGGTGGGCTTTTTCGATTTCGTCCAGTAGCACCACACTGCGCGGGTTTTGGTTGACGGCATCGGTCAGCAAGCCGCCTTGATCAAAACCCACATAGCCAGGAGGCGCACCGATCAGCCTCGAGACGCTGTGTTTTTCCATGTATTCCGACATATCAAAACGGGTGAATGTACAGCCCAAAATCTCGGCAAGCCGCTTGGCAAGCTCGGTTTTGCCCACCCCTGTCGGCCCCGAAAACAGGTAAGAACCCACAGGCTTATTCTCGGCCCGCAGCCCCGCTCGAGCCAATTTCACCGCGCTCGAGACTTCTTTTACCGCTTTGTCCTGCCCAAACACTACCGCGCCCAATTGCCCCTCGAGGTTGCGAAGCCGCTCGGTGTCGTCCAGATTGACTTCGCCCAAGGGCAAGCGGGCCATTTTTGCTACCACGCTTTCGATATGGGATACTCCCAAAATCTGCGGTTTCTGAGTTAATAAACTTTGAGCCGCGCCTGCTTCGTCGATCACATCGATGGCTTTGTCAGGCAATTTGCGGTCTGTAATGTAGGTGTGCGAAAGTGTTACCGCCGCCTCGAGCGCTTCTGGGCTGTATTCCAGCCCGTGATGCTGGGCATAGATCGGGGCCAGACCCCGCACAATCTCGAGGGCATCGCTGAGACTGGGTTCGGCAATGTCAATTTTTTGAAAACGCCTCGAGAGGGCGCGGTCTTTTTCCAGTGCCTTGTATTCGCCGTAGGTGGTGGCTCCAATGCAACGCAAATTCCCGCTCGAGAGGGCAGGTTTGAGGATATTGGAGGCATCGAGCGACCCGCCCGAAACCGCACCTGCCCCCACCACAGTATGAATTTCATCGATGAACAAGATGGATTTGGTCTCTGAACCTCCAGATGAATCCTCTGAGGGCATCAGTGCATTCATGACCGCCTTCAAACGCTCCTCAAAATCCCCACGGTAACGGGTTCCCGCCAACAAAGCTCCCATATCCAGAGCATAAACCGTGCAGCCTTGCAGCGACTCGGGGACCTCGTTTTTAAAGATCCGCAAGGCCAAACCTTCCACAATGGCGGTTTTACCCACCCCAGGATCACCCACCAACAGCGGGTTATTTTTGCGGCGACGGTTCAAAACCTGCATCATCCGCTCGAGTTCATCCGCCCGCCCAATCAATGGGTCGATTTTGCCGTTTTTGGCCTTGTGGGACAGGTTGCTGCAATACGCCTCGAGGGGATTGTTAGACGTGCCGCCTTCATTTCTGGCTTCATCCGCCGTGGGAATTTGGGTCGTACCGCTGGGCTTAACCCCCACTTTGGTTTTGCCATGCGAAATGAACTCGAGCGCGTCCAGGCGGGTCAAACCCTGTTGCTCGAGCAGATTGCAGGCCCTCGAGCCTTTTTCATCGAGTAAGGCCACCAAAACCTGTGCGCCCGTGGCCTGATCGCGGCCCGCTGCTTGCATTTGCAACATGGCCCGTTGCAGGATGCGTTGCAGGGCCAAGGTGGTTTCGGGTTCTTCGTCGGTCACTTCAAACCCCTCAAGCAGTTCGCCAATTTGCACTGCCAAGCCCTCGAGGTTGACCCCGCAGGCTTTCAATACGGGTTGTGCGTCGGAGTCGTCCAGCAAGGCGTGCAGTAGATGCTCGAGGGTTAAGTATTCATGGCCCATGTCTCGAGCCAAATGTAAGGCACGCTCGAGGGTATTTTGAAGTTCGGTAGAAAGCATAGTTTTAGGTTAGGGGTTTTACGCCTTGGGCTTTGCGTTGTGTGTTGCAAAAGCCAACCCTATCTTAAAAAAATGATCACTTAACCTTTCTTATCCCAACTATTCTTCAGGTTCCATCATACACATCAGGGGGTGTCCACTCGAGCGGGAATACGACACCACCTGATGTACTTTTGTTTCGGCAATCTCGAGGGAATAAACTCCGCACAGGCCACTGCCTTTTTGATGCACCGCCATCATCACGCGGTTGGCCTCGGGCAGCATGCCGCGGATCAGGTCGACACCGCGCGCCACGGTCTTGGCCGTGCCGCCGCTGGCCCGC
>JANYFS010000349.1 GCA_025359705.1 Deinococcales bacterium
TGCTGTCACCTGAGCATTATCCAGCACGTGCAAACCTCGCCAGCCGTTGCCTAAAAATTCACTGGCCTCGAGGGTGGCTTGGGTCTGGCCCAAAACCACCAAACCATCTCCCTCCACCCCGTCGCCTGGTTTGTTTTGGGCATTGTCCCGCCCGCCCAATACCAGCACCCCACTCAGCTCGAGGGTATTGGCTTGTACTTCCAGCACCGCAGCGGGAGCAAAACTTTGGTGAGCCACGGTGAGGTTACGTAAACGCAGGCTTCCCGAACCGCTGTAACGCAGAGTTGGCGAAGCGCCACTGGACACCAAAATGGTTTGATCCACGCCCTGCCCAATCAGCTCGAGCGGAGCGGATACCTGTAAAGTGCTGGATAAAAAATACACTCCCCTCGAGAGGGTCAATCTGCCGCCTGTTCGCGCCGCTTGCTCGAGCAGTTGCAGTTGGTTGCTGGCGACACGTGGGTTCAGGGGAACGGTAAAACGATTGGCAATCCAGCCCCATCTTCCACCTACCTGAATTTGCATAAATCCGTTTTGAACTTGGTTCACTTCCACCTGCTGCCCCAGAGCCAGTTGTACCGCCTGACCGCTCGAGTCTTGCAAGGGTTGAGCCCCTGTACTTGGCCCCGAACGCACATTCAAACGGTTTACCTTGATTTCCACTTGGTTGGGAGTGAAAGGTTGATTGCTGGGGATGCTGGTGTTGCTTGAGGAGTTTGAATTGTTGATGAGAGTTTGGGGCGTAATTTTAGAAGGTGTAGATGTTGGGAGAATTTTAGAGGGCAACGGCAGAATGGTTCGGATAGGTGCGGGTGGAATGGGGGTACTGCGGGCGCTCGAGGGGACTGTTGCCGAATTTGCAGCAGGAACGGTGGCGCTCGAGGCTGGGAGGGATGGGGCTGTTTTATCAGGTTTTAAAATGAAAAACCCTCCAGCCAGCGCCGTTAAACCCAGTACACCTCCCAAAACAGGAACCCAAACCTTATTCCCACTCCCTCGAGCGGGTGGGTTGGGGTTTTGCCTCGAGCTGGGGACTTGTACCGTGGGGGTATTGCTTTTGTTGCTGGGAGTGTTGGGAGTGTTGGGAGTGTTGGGAATATTAACCGTGCGGGTTTGCCCGTTTTGTCCAGTGGGACGCCCTGCCGTCTGGCTCGAGGACTGACCCGTGGGATTGGGCAACAGATTGAGCCATGCCGCTGCCGTGGGAGGGCACTCGTTGACCTTGAGTGAGAGTGCTGCTTCGAGACTTTCCAGTAAAGCGGGGGATAAATCGGGGCGCAAATGGGCCAAAGGAGGCTGAGCAACCCCCATCGAACGCTCGAGGGCAGGGGTGGGAAATTGCCCGCTGAGCAGATGGTAAAAGGTGGCAGCCAAACCATAAAAATCGGTGTATGGCCCAAATTGAGCCTGTGCAATAAATTGTTCGGGGGCGGCGTAGGCAGGAGTGGCAATCACTTTGGAAAATCGGGTAGTTCCTTGGGGGCTGTAGCTGCGGGCATTGCCAAAGTCGATCAGCACAGGGCCATATTTGGCAGTGAGCATGATGTTGTCGGGTTTTAGGTCGCGGTGCAGTACCCCCGCCGTATGGATTTGCTCGAGCGCCCACAGCAACGAACGCAGGGTTGCCAAGGCTTGCACTTCCGACAGCACCCCACTTGCTAGGCGTTGATTTAGGGTTTCCCCCTCGAGCAGTTCCATTGCCATATAGACCGTATTATTTTCTTCCCAAACTGCAAGCACCCACACAATCGCGGCAGCTTGCAAACGGTAAAGGGTTTGGGCTTCCCGAAAGGCATCTTTTTTGGAAGCCTCAAACTGAATCATGGATTGTGGACTCGAGGGTCGTAGGGTTGCGCCCGCTCCGCGAATCACATCCCCTTCAGGAAAATGCTCCTTGATGGCGACCCCACTCGAGAGTCCCGTATCCCAAGCACGGTAGGTGATGCCAAAACCGCCCTGCCCCAAAACCCCGTCGATACGGTAACTTCCCGAACGTAGCAAAGTTCCCACCTTCAAGGCGCTCGAGGAAATGGGCAAAAAATCGCCGCAGGTAGGGCAGGTGATGGCGGTATCCAAAACGGGGCTTTGGCAGCTTGGACAGCGGCTGGGAGAAGAAGTTGAGGTGGGCATTAGCGGTTCTCCTCTCGAGTGGTGTTGTGGGGGATTCGAGCAAACCCAAACGCTGTTTCAAACGAAAAATTCGCTCGAGTGCGGCGGCGTTTTGTTTCCACAGTTCGGGGTTGTTGCCGTATTCTTGGGCCAAATCACGCACAATATGGGGAACTTGCTGCTCGAGTCCTGGATCAATCAAGGCCATATCTGCACCTGCCGCCAGCGCCCGCCGAACCCTTGAATACAGTGTCCCAGTTAGGGCTTTCATTCCCAAGGCATCGGTGATCACCACTCCTTGATAGTGCAATTCACCGCGCAGTAAATCGGTGGTGATGGTATGGCTCAGCGAAGCAGGATTGTACGGATCGAGGGCAGGATAAAGCACATGGGAGGTCATCACCAGCATTTGATCTTGCTGAAGGGTAGGATTTGCCAATAGGCTGCGGTACGGTGCAAGGTGTGGCTCGAGCTGATGGCGGTTCAGACCCGTGCGGGCCAATTCGCGGTGGCTATCAGCGCTGACCATGCCGTGACCTGGAAAATGCTTAAAGGTCGGCGCAATATTGGCCTTTTGCAATTCCAAACCAAAGGCTTCGCCTAAGGTACTCACCGTGTTCGCATCGCTGGAATAGGAACGCTCGAGGGCTGCAATCACCCGCCCTTTGGTATTGCTTGCCACATCCACCACGGGGGCGAAATCCACACTAAACCCCGCCGCTCGCAGGTGTTCGCCAAAGGTTTGACCCTGTTTTTGCACCCCTTTGAGGGCATTGGTCAGCTTTAAGCTTCCCCAGTGGGCATTGCTGGGAAAACGCATCAATACATCCTGCACTCGAGCGATTTTGCCGCCTTCTTGATCAATACCCACCAGTGGCGCAATATCGGTATTGGTGTTTTCCCCAACTACTGCCGAAAGAAAAGTGTGATAATCCGCCAAATTTGGCCCGTGGTTGCGGTTGAGAAAAATACCACCTAAACCCAGTTTAAGCAACACTCGAGCCGAGTTCAGATCGGCAGGCACATAGGAAAACATTTGTTGAGCAATACGTTGTTCCGCCGTCATCTTGTTGATTTTTTCGGCAAAGGGGCTACCGCTAGATTCAAGGGTTGGAGGAATCAGCGCACTCGAGGAGG
>JANYFS010000385.1 GCA_025359705.1 Deinococcales bacterium
TGCCTAAAAACCCCCGAAAATATCTCGAGGGTAAAGGAAACCTGTGTACATTTTTTCAGTTTTAGGGGATACTAAGTACCTCCCATGTCAGATTTAGAGATTTTCTAAATCTGACAGCGACCAACGGGAGTAGGGAAAAGAAGTTCCTATCAGCGACGTGGAAGATTTCGAGCTTTGCGAGAATATCTGAAACATAGCTGGGAGGAACTTAGAAACAAATTTGTCGTGACCCTTCATTGGCTGCTAAAATAATTAAAAATGGGTAAGAAATTCATACTAATCAAGTTTTTCAACCCAAAACGGACAACCCCAACCATGACTCGAGCCAACCACTTCTACCATTCCAAACCGCACCGACTGCACTACTCGGTGCATGGCAGTGGCCCGCCGCTGATTTTGGTGCATGGCTTGAGTGGTTCTAAACTGTGGTGGCGCAAGAATATTCCTGCTTTGGCCCAGCATTTTACGGTGTATACCGTGGATTTGATTGGCTATGGGCGCAGCAATTTTCAAAAACCCTTGGGCTTTGCCGAAAGCGCCGATTTGCTCGAGGCTTGGATGGAATCTTTGGGTTTGGAAAATGTTTTTTATGTGGGGCATTCGATGGGTGGGCAAACGGGTTTGCATCTGGTCAACCGCTACCCCAACAGGGTCAAAAAATTGGTTTTGGCAGCCTCGAGCGGCCTGGTGGATCTGCCTTTTGTGGCTGCACTGTTCAAACTGGCTCAAGCGGGCATGAATGGGCGCAAACGTTTTCTGGCAACCGTGGCTTTGGACACTGCCAGAGCCAGCTTACCTAACATTTTGCACAGTGGTCAAACCATTCTTGCCGACGAAATACGGCCCTTGCTCCTGCGGGTAGGTTGCCCAACTTTGCTGATTTGGGCCGACAAAGACCCCGTAATCACCCTAACGATGGCCCAAACCTACCGCCTGATCCCCGACTCGAGGCTGAAAATTTTGCCCAATGCGGGCCACAATTTGATGTACGACAACCCCGTAATGTTCAACCAAATGATCTTGGATTTTTTGCTGGAATAGATCTTCTCTAAAGCTGCTAAACTCGAGCCATGAGCTTCCAACCTGATCCCGCACTGCTCGAGGCGGCAAAAGCCGTTTTCACCCATGCCTACGCCCCTTTTTCTAAATTTCATGTGGGGGCCGCCCTGCGCTCGAGCCAAGGTACGCTATTTGTGGGGGCCAACGTCGAAAACTCGAGCTACCCGATGAGCCGCTGCGCTGAGCAAAGCGCTATCCAAACTATGGCCTCGAGCGGTGAACGAGGGTTTGTAGAAATTGTAATCTACTCCGAAGCTTCGCCGCCTGCCAGCCCCTGCGGAGGCTGCCGTCAAGTGCTGTTCGAGTTCTCGCCAGAAGCGGAGGTCTACTGCTTTAATCATCTTGGTGAAAGCATCCAAGCCAAAGTCAAAGAGCTGCTGCCGTTTGGGTTTCGCCTCGAGCAATAGACCGAAAACCCTCCCCTCGAAGGTATGAAAAAGGTACAAAAAAATGTCACAAACTCACATCAAAAATGCCAAAGCTAATGTAAGTTTGTGACAAAAGCCAATTAGAATCACATTTTAAACAGATTTGCTCGAGCCTTGTCAAAAACGCTCTGCAAGCACGTATTTCTCGAACCAAACCGCCACCTGATCTTGGTGCAGGGCGGCCCACCGCGACCACACTTCCCTAATCCACGCTTCGGTAAGCCTCGAGCGCAAAAGGGGGGTATCTCCTGCCAAAACATCCGAAATGGTCAGGCCAGCAAAGACAGGCGGGGTAAGCCAGTGAAACCTTTGGTGCTTGGGAATGCGGCTGGGGCGGCCTGGGCGCATTCGTAGCCACAAGGCTTGGTCGGGGGAAGCGTTGTGTGTGAGGACTCCGTACAACACCATCAGGTGAATCGCAGCCGAGTTGATGGTTTGGGGAGATGAGGTTCCTGGGTGCTGCACTGCATAGGCATCCACCAGCAGTTGATCAAAGGGCATTCCCCCCAAAGGATGTTTGAGATCCCCCAGCGAATTAAAAGCCGCCCAACATGCGGCGCTCGAGGTCATGTAGCGGTGGATCGGGCCACCCTCGAGACTGGGAAGCAACGCACCACATCCGACACAACGCTCGAGCTTTGGATTTGGGTTTGGATTTTGGATGGTCATTTTTGGCTCTCGAGTTCATCCGCCAGAATATTTGCAAGTGCAACTTGAAAACCCGCATTTTGGGAAAGCCCCAAAGGGGTGTAGCCGATGGCTCGAGCGGCATCGTCGCCGTACATGCAGGCGAAGGTGATGGGCTGCGCGGTAGCCTCGAGGTGGGGGGCCAGCACGCAGCGGGAATACTCGAGTTCTTCGGGGTCAAAGTGGGATCTGGAGCTGAGCGTTTGGCCTGCAAAGTGCGCGGCGAAACCTTCTTGAAGCATCATGTGACGCAGAGTTTGCGGGTCGCCGTGTTGGGTGGCGTAGACCGCACGGTAGACACTCTCGAGGACCAGCAGGCGGATGTCCTCGAGGGCAGGGGTTTCGCTGCTCCACAACATAAGGCTAAGCCAGTGGGTTTTGTGCAGGCTTTCGGCCGTTTTAAAACGTGCGGCATCGGTGAAGGTGCGGTTGGTCCAGCCACCTCCCCGATCATCCAAGATGGTGAACCCAACTTTGATTGGGTCGGAAAAAAAATCCATCTCGAGCAAGGTGTGGGCCTCCTGAAGTGCGGCTCGAGCGGCATCCTCGGCCCCCAGTTCAATCCAAGATTTGACCCGCTCGAGGACAGGTTCTTTTGCCATTGGGTTTGCCATGACCAAGGGCGGCAGGGCCAAATCCGCCGTTCTCTGTGCGCCTCCCACGGTCAAATCGATATAGGCTTGAAACCGCTCTGGCCCACGTGGAACGGTGTACAGATCGCGCAGTTTCTCGAGAATGGGAACAAACTCAAACTTCATAAGACTATTTTGGACTTCCATCCCTAGAGCGGCAAGCGCCAAATTGCTTAGCTGCCTTTCCCAAAGTTAGACTCGAGCGGAAGCCATACCTGCACCTCGAGACCGTGTGGAACCTTATTTTTGAGTTCCAAATGCCCACCATGCACTCGAGCGATTTGCTCCACCACGCTCAAACCCAGCCCACTGCCCGCCACCCGCACCCCTGGAGCGCGGTAGAAAGCTTGAGTGGCTCGAGTCAGCGCTTCTTCGGACAACCCCAAACCGCAATCCTGCACGCTCAAGACTGCGTGTGAAATCTGTTGATGCGGCAACACCGCCAGCGATACCGTCACTTGACATTGGGGCGCGTATTTTTCGGCATTCTCGAGCAGATTTCGCAGGGTTTGGCGCAGCAGTGTGGGGTCTGCGGTCAGTTGCAAATGGCTCAAACCGCTGTAGGTTGCACCCCCCTCGAGCGCCATGTTGCGGGCCAAATCCGCAACATCCAGCGCAACCAAATTGGCCCTTCCTTCGCGTGCCAGCACCAAAAGCGATTCGGTCAGGCGGGTCATGCGCTCGACTTCTTCATTCACCACCTCGAGGGTTTCGGTGGGGGTGGTCAAACCCTGCTGGTAGGCGCTGAGGTGCAGTTTGAGCGAGGTCAGCGGGGTGCGGAGTTCGTGCGAGGCGTTGCGGGTGAACTGGGTTTCGCGGGTCAAAAACTCGGTCAGGCGCTCGAGCATGTCGTTGAAGGTCTGGCTGAGGTCGCCCAATTCTCCGCTCGAGGTGGTGGTCACGCGCAAGCTGAGGTCGCCCGATTGGGCCACTTGGCGGGCGGTTTGGGTCAGCAGCCGCAGGGGTTTGAGTGCGGGGCCAGTCAGCCACCAGGCCAACCATGCGCCAAACAGTGAAACCAGCACAATAGTCCAGCCCACACTTTGGCGATAACTGGACAGGCTCGAGCGGACACTTTGCTCCGAAATTGCGGCCTGCAAATACCCGCCGTGGGGCAGCCATTCGCCGCGCACCCGCCACGCTCCAATGCTGATTACACCCACAGCAGGCTCGATAGGCAGCCCAATGCTGCTGGGAAACTGCGCCCAGGTGTGGGTTACTGCTCCATTCTCAATTAATCTGGCACTGCCTAGCAAATCGAGCGGAGGTTGAACCAGGAGTGCGGGGGGTGGATTGGCTCGAGGGTTGGCGGGGTCAGGGTTTATTGCATCAAGGTTTATTGCATCAAGGTTGGGTGGGGGAACTCGAGGGGGTTGCTGTCGGTCAAGTTCCGCAAAGGTCTGACCAAAGTACGCGCCCAAATCGTGGTCTAGGCTGGTGTAAAGGGCTTGGCGAAAACTGAAGTAGCTGAACACACCCTGCATCAGCAAAGTGATGGCGATGGCAGCCGCAATCAACAAAGCCAAACGGGTTCGCAAAGATATTCGCAAAGAGATACGTAAACTCACGATAGCTCAAGGCCAAAACGGTAGCCCCCAGGCACGGTACGAATCACGCTCGAGTCCAGTTTGCTTCGCAAATAATGCACGTAAACCTTGACCACCCCCACACTGCTGGCTTCGTCGCCCCACACCGAATCGGTGAGTTCTTCGGGGGTAAAAACTCGCTGCGGGGTACGCACAAAACGCTCGAGCAAGGCGTACTCTCGAGCGCTTAAATCCACGGTTTTGTTGTGCCAAAGCACGGTGCGCCCTGCCCAATCCAGCTCGAGGGCCGCGTAACGAATGCGGTTGGTTTTGGCCTCGCTGACCCGCCGCAGCAAGGCCCGCACCCTTGCCATCAACTCGAGCAGGTCAAAGGGTTTGACCACATAGTCGTCTCCGCCGTCGTCCAGGCCCAAAACGCGGTCACTCGAGGTGTCACGGGCGGTCAAAAACAAAATCAGTCCCTTGTAACCCGAAGCTCGAGCTTCGCGGGCCAGAATAAAGCCGCCATCTTCACTTTCGGGCAATCGCACATCCAGCAGCATCAAATCGGGTTCGGCCTCAGCCAATTGCACTCGAGCGTTCTCGAGGTCGGCGGCGTGGCGTACCTCGTGACCCGCCGCCCGCAGCGCCAGCAAAATGGGCCGAGCAATATTGATTTCGTCCTCGATCAGCAGCAAACGCATGAGCAACTGTACCGCGAAACGGTTATGGCTGGGTTATGGCTGGCTCTAACCCGCCCATAACCGCCTGCTCCAATACTTCGAGCTACCAAAGAGGATTAACCCTGCACGCTCGAGTTCAAAAAGTCTTTCAGGAGTTCGTATGAACAAAGTGTTTTCGTTTGTCACAGCTACGTTGTGCGTCCTAAGTTTGGTCGGTTGTGTGGGATACGCTCAGCCCACTTCAACACCCTCGAGTCCTACAATTCCCACCCCCTCGAGCTTCAATCTCACTAGCGAATCCTTTGTGGACGGTGGCCTGATGGGTTCGGAATTCACCTGCGACGGTGCGGGGGTTTCTCCTTCCCTCGAGTGGAAAAATGCGCCCGTTGGAACCCAGAGTTTTGCCGTCACCATGCACCATTTCCCGCCCGCAAACGAGGCCAAACACGTTTATATGGTGGTGTTTGATTTGCCCTCGAGCCTGAATCACCTCGAGCGGGGCAGCACTACCGTGGG
>JANYFS010000396.1 GCA_025359705.1 Deinococcales bacterium
TGCCCGACCTGCCGCTCGAGGTGAGTCCGCGCCGCATTATTGTGGCAACGGGAACGCTGTTTGCGTCCAGCCTTAAAATTGCCCTCGATCCGTTGTCCCAAATCCGTGGCCTCGAGCTGGAAGTGCGGGCAGTTCCCAACAAAACCTTTGGTGAAGCTACCACCGTAGCGGGGCTGCTGACGGGCCGCTGTATGCGCCACGGCATCAAACCCGCCGAAGCCGACCTACTGATTGTGCCGCCCACCACCTTGCGCTACGGCACCGAACTGATGCTCGACGATGTTTCGCTGAGCGAACTGGCCCTCGAGCTAAAAATGAAAGTGGTTTCGGGTGGCTCCACCTTGGGGCAGCTTGCCAAAGTGATCTTGGGTGAATCCGCCTCGAGCCTACCGCAATTCGGCTACTCTACCCATGCACTCAAGGAAAGCTCGAGAGGGCAGGCATAAGCGGTTTGGTAATTTGTTGTTTGTGGAAGATTCTTTATTCTTTGACTCGAGCAGGATGGACTCGAGCAGGATAGAATAGCTCAACCCTTTACATCACCGAGAAATGTGCTGGAACCGCTGCAACACCGCCTCGAGATCCAAAACATCGCCGTATTTGCTATCCATATCCAACAAATTGGCCTGATGTGGCCCGATGGCGCGGTCTCCGACGCACTCTCTGGGGATGATCACGCGGTAATTATTTTGCAGTGCGTCGATCACACTGGCCCGAATGCAACCCGAAGTGGTGACTCCACACACGATCAGGGTATCCACCCCCCTCGAGCGCAACCACTCGAGCAAATCGGTTTCAAAAAAGGCGCTGGGCTGCTTTTTCAAGATCAGTTTTTCCGACTCGAGCCGACCCAAAACGGGGTTGAGCTGCCAGTATCCCAAGCTTTTTTCCAGCAGCCGCAAACTGGGGATTTTGGCGATAAAGCGCAGCCGCTCGAGGTCTTCTGGATCGTAGGCCACCGTAGTAAATACAATGGGAAGTTTGCGCACCCGAAACCGCTCGAGCAGGCGGCAGGTTTGGGCCAGTTCGGTTGCAAAGTTGGCCCCCAGTGGGCAAGTGGGATCGGTGAACCCCAGACTGAAATCCACCACCAAAAGCGCAGGAGTTTCGCCAAAACCCACAGCGTGTAAAAATCCTTTGCGTTGATATTCCAAACGGAGTTCTTCAGACATCGTACAGTTCCCCTCGAGCATGTTGAAATGGTATTTGATTGAAACGCTATTTGACGTGATGGTGGTGAAGCGCAAAATTATTCGATTTTGGATCGAGGGCGTTTAACCATCCTGAATACAATTACTGCTGCACTTGCCAACACAATTCCCACAATTGTACCCAAAATGAGCGGTTGATAGTTTTGCCACCACTGCAAAAATGCCTCTCCCGATTTCCATAAACCCCATTGCCACACCCCCACCCATAGCAAGCAACCCAGCAAACTGCTCCAAGCGTAGCTCCAAAAGCGCACTTCGGCGATACCCGCATACAAAATAAAGGGAGTTCGCAAAAAGCCAAACCAGCGGCTGACAATGATCACCCAAACCCCGTATTTAGCATACCAACGCTTCACATCCTCGAGTTGAACGGCTTCTCGAGCTTTTTTTGGCAGCCACCCCGCAATCAGGTGTCCAAATTGGTAGCCAATCAGGTTCCCGATCCAGTTGCCCAAAGTTCCCCATAAAATGGCTTCCCATAAGGTGGTTTTGCCCGCATGAATCAATAAACCTTCGGCAACCCATAAAAGCTCGAAGGGAATACCCGGAATGCCGATACCCTCGAGTAACAAGACCACAAAAACCGTCCCATGCAATAGGTACGGGGGTAGCTCGAGCAGCCAAGTGGGAAGTTCCATCGCAGCCTATTACACTGCATTTGGCGCTAGGATGTGTCCTGCATTGGGTGAGGGAAACTGATTAAAGCAGTTTCCCGTCGTCCGTTTTCCGTTGAGTGCAGGGTCGTGAGTATTCTGTCTCAGATAACTGGATCATTTTTTGAATCGATTGATTTAGCCCTGATATTCCACAAACAAAGGTAAACCAAAGTTTTAACCCTCGAGTGCCTGAAAGATCACAACCCCACAGCCCAATTCGCTACGCAAAGACACGTTTTCCTCGAGCGCAATGTTGGACATACCCCAGCCCACTCCAACCTCGAGCCGTACAGCATTTAGGGGCCATTTGACTCCCAAAAAAGTAAAGCCCTCCAGCGGTTCTAGGGCCAAGATGCTCAGGGTTTGGCCCACTTGAGCCTCGAGCGTGTGGGTTTTTCCTGCGTTAAAGGGTATGGCCCACTCGAGACCGCTGTGTAGCCACACTTCTATGCCCTGTTTGACCTGCTGCATACCGATGAGCAATAGGGCCAAGGTATGATCGAAACGCCCGCCCAGTGCGCCCAAAAAGATCACTCGAGTGCAGCCTTTTTCCAAGACCATGTTGAGGGCCAGTTCGCTATCCAATTGGTCTTTTTCGGTGGGAAAAACCCGCTTGGGGATATGTGGAAAAGCAGCGGGGTCGCTTGAGTCGAAATCTCCCAGCCACAGATCGGGAACAATACCCAAGGTTTGGGCGTGCTGGATGCCGCCGTCGGCTGCCACAATCATATGGGCGGGGTTTTGAGCTAAAAACCGCTCGAGGGCCACAGTTTTGTGGAGCTGCCCCGCCACCAAAATCCACGCGGTCAACATCTGCTCAACACCCCAACTCCTCCAAACACTCGGTTATATCGGGCATAATAAGAAGCATATCGTACAACCTTAAAACGGTTTCCACCTCGAGCATACCGTGAGCATACCGTAATCCGTACCCTACCCCTACCAGGAGCTTTTATGTCGCAAACTCTACCTAACGTACCCATCCAGTCCACCATGATGGATTTTCCGCTGACCATCCCGTACATCCTCGAGCGGGTCAATACCTATTTTGGTACCAATGAAGTGGTCTCGATGATCCCTGCGGGCCGCGACGCGCAGGGCCGCCCGATTCCGCATATTCACCGCTATACCTATCACGATATGTACCGCCGCACCAAACAATTGGCCCAGGCTTTGCAAGATGCGGGCATTCAAAAAGGGGATCGGGTGGCAACTTTTGCCACCAACCATTTCCGCCACCTCGAGGCATATTTTGCTATTCCATGTGTAGGAGCGGTGTTGCACACCCTAAATATCCGTTTACACCTCGAGCAAATTATTTATATCGTCAACCATGCCCAAGACCGTATTTTGCTGATCGATAACGTGCTGGCTGCTGTTTTGCCCGCACTGCTGCCGCACTGCCCCAGCATTGAAAAGGTGATTGTGATGGGGCCACTGCCCAGTGCCGTTCCTGGGGTGCTGGACTACGAAAATTGGATTTCACTGTACAACCCCGACGAATTTCGCTACCCCCAAATCGACGAAAAAGATGCTTGTGGCATGTGCTACACCTCGGGAACCACCGGAAATCCCAAAGGGGTGGTCTATTCACACCGCTCGAGCGTGCTGCACTGCATGGGAACCGCGCTTCCCTCGGCGCTGGCCTTCAGTTCGGCAGACCGTTTGCTACCGATTGTCCCGATGTTCCATGTGATGGCGTGGGGTTTCCCGTGGTCTGCGCCCTTCATGGGAACCAGTTTGGTGTTTGCTTCGGTATTTAGCGATGGTCCCAGTTTGGCAAAACTGATGCAAGACGAAAAAGTGACCATTTCGGCGGGGGTTCCCACCATTTGGATGGGTTTGTTGGTCGAACTCGAGCAAGCCAAAGCCGCAGGAACACCTTACGCCCTCGAGCATCTCAAAAGTATGGTGGTGGGAGGAAGTGCCGCCCCCGAAAGTCTGATCCGCAGCTTCGATCCTTTTGGAATTCGCTTGCTGCACGCTTGGGGTATGACCGAAACCAGCCCACTGGGAACCGCCTCGAGGCCGCCTGTGGGGGTGGATTTTGAGAGTGACGCGGGCTACCAATACCGTGCCAAACAAGGCCAAGCCGTGCCGCTGATCGATATTCGAGTGATCGACGAACACAACCACGATGTACCATCCGATGGTCACAGCATGGGTCGCTTGCTAATTCGTGGGGCATGGGTGACGGAAAGCTATTACTTAGACGAAGAAGGAACCCGCAAGTCTCAAGTCGAACTCGAGGGGCCACTGGGCAAGCAAATCTGGTTCGATACTGGGGATATTGCCACCCTCGATCACCAAGGCTACATGACCATCGAAGACCGCGCCAAGGATCTGGTCAAATCGGGCGGAGAATGGATCTCCAGCGTGGAACTCGAGAACGCCCTGATGGGCCACCCCGCCGTGTTGCAAGCCGCCGTGATCGCAGTGTGTCACCCCAAATGGGACGAGCGTCCGCTGGCAGTAGTGGTCAAAAAACCTGGGGCCGAAGTCACCCCCGACGAACTGCGGGCCTTCCTCGAGCCAAAATTCGCCAAATTCTGGCTGCCCGATGCCTACGAATTCATCGACGCGATCCCCCTGACCAGCACGGGAAAATTCTTGAAACGGGCTTTGCGGGAGCAGTTTAAGGATTATGTTTTGCTATAAACTAAACCCATGATCTTCGCCTTTTCTGGAAACCGCTTTTTGATCGAGGAAGCCCTGCGCGAAACCCTTGGCTCGAGGGGGCTTTCGGCAAGGGACTTGCCGCGTTTGGCGGGGGAAGAATTGAATGGGGCGGCGCTCGAGCCACATTTGCAAGGCGGGCTTTTTGGGGCGGCTCGCGTGATTGTGGATGTGGAGGGGCAAAAAACCCTCAAAGATGTTTTGGAACTGATCTCGCAAACCGATGCCGAAGTCTTTGTGCTTGACCCCAGCGGCCCGCCCACACGGGTCAAAGTCTACGAAAAGCACGGGCGGCACCATGCCCTTGCCACCCCCACTCGAGCGGGGGACGTAACCGCTTGGATTCAGGCTCGAGCCAAAAAACAAAAACTCTCCCTCGAGCGTGAGGCCGCCGCCCGCCTTGCCGAAATCTTTGGCGAGGATTTGGCGGGTATTGCCTCGGAACTGGGCAAGCTCGAGATTATTGCGGATGGTAAAATCAATGCCGCCGATATTGACCGTTTGGTGCAACTGAAACCCCCAGGCGACAGCTTCGCCATGCTCGAGGCTGCTACCCACCGCAACACCAAAGCCGCCTTCGAGCAACTGGGTCGCTTGCTGCACTCGGGCGAAGACCCTTTCAAAATTATGGGCGCGGTGGTCTGGCAATACCAACTGATTGCCCGTTGCGTGGCCCTGCAACAGCGCGACCCTCGAGTGAGCGAAAACAGTGCCGCCCAAACTTTGGGGGTTAAACCCTACCCCGCCAAAAAAGCCCTCGAGGTGGCACGAAAACTCAACGAAACCCAAGTTCGCAACCAGCTCGAGCGCATTCTAGCCGCCGACTTTGCCATGAAAAGCGGAGGTGATCCCCAGATGGCTTTGGAGCAGTTGTTGCTCGAGCTGAGTGTGGGTTAGGGATTAGGGTTAAATCCTCAAGGGCTAGTCATCCTTCCAATGAGATTATTGCTGTTGCATACACCTTTTAACATCATCTGCTCGAGTAGCAACCTAAATTGCCCGTGCTATGATCTACCCATGTATTTTACCTTCGAGCAACCCAAAAGCCGCATAACCATATCCTTTCACAACATGCTTAAGCAGAACCCAGAATGAATGATTTACCTGCGTGTCCTGAATGTAGCTCGGTATATTTTTATGAAAGTGGAAGTGAATATGTATGCGCCGAATGCGCCCATGAATGGGACAAAGATATAGCCCTCGAGGGAGAAAACCAAGACAAAGTGGTGCGCGATGCCAATGGTAATATATTGAGTGATGGTGATTCGGTAACAGTGATCAAGGATTTGAAAGTCAAAGGCTCTTCTTTGGTGGTAAAAGTGGGAACCAAAGTTAAAAATATTCGCATTGTTGACGGAGATCACGATATTGACTGCAAAATTGATGGTATTGGAGCGATGCAATTGAAGTCCAGTTTTGTCAAAAAGTTGTGATAGCCCCCCTCGGGATTCCATCTTCTGCCACCGTTGTAGCACGGCTCGAGGTGTTATAACAGTCTTCATGACTGAATCTGCCCCAACCACGATCAAGCTCGAGGCCAAACAACCTTTTCCAGAGTTCGCCTTGCCCGACCAAACGGGAAAAATACACCGCTCGAGCGATTATTTAGGCAAATACGTGGTGGTGTATGTCTACCCCAAAGATGACACCCCAGGATGCACCAAAGAAGCCTGTGATTTTCGTGATGCCCTCGAGTTGCGGGCTTTGGGTGCGGTAATTTTGGGAGTCAGTGCCGATGATGCTACCTCACACCAAGAATTCAGTGAAAAATACAGCTTGCCTTTCCCGCTGTTGTCCGATTTAAGCCTCGAGGCCTTGAAATCTTGGGGAGCATACGGCAGTAAGAATAGGTTTGGCACCATCACCGAAGGGATCAAACGGGTCACTTTTGTGATCGATCCACACGGCAAAGTGGTTAAAGCCTGGTATGCGGTCAAGGTGGAGGGGCATGTGGAGATGGTGACCAAAGCCATTCGGGAAGACCAAAAATAGCACTCAAAAAGATCCTAAAAAGCATTCTGAAAAACATGCTAACTTTCCTGACACTTTGATGATTTAATCTGAGGTTATGAATTTGGAATCTCTTAAACAACAGGCCGCTCAACAAGCGGTAGGTTATATCAAAAGCGGAATGCGGGTAGGGTTGGGAACGGGCAGCACTTCAAAATATGCCATCCTAGAGCTAGGACGTTTGCTGGCTGCGGGAGAATTGCACAGCGTTGTGGGCGTGGCTACCAGCCAAGCCAGCCAAGATTTGGCGGTTTCTTTGGGAATTTCTATGGAGCCGCTCGATCCAGGTATATTGGATTTGGCAATCGACGGCGCAGACGAGATTGACCCCCACCTTAATCTGATTAAGGGCTTGGGCGGGGCTTTGCTGCGCGAAAAAATGGTAGAGGTTCAGGCCAAAGAACTGATCATCATTGCCGATCATCTCAAACCCGTGGACTTTCTGGGTCAGAAAACCCCATTGCCGATTGAAGTGGTACCTTTTGGACTCGAGGGGACGATGTTGCGTCTGACCGACTACGGAACCCCCGAATTACGTCTCGAGGTGGATGGTCGCCCGTACCTCACCGACAATGGCAACCACATTTGCCACTTGCGTTTCGATACAAAAGATGTAGTTTCCCTCGAGCGGCAACTCAAAGGTACTTTGGGTGTAGTTGAAACGGGTTTTTTCTTAGGCATGGCGACTTTGGCTTTGATCGCTACACCAGAAGGGGTTGTCGAACGGCGGAGAAAACCCTCTAAGAAGATGTACGGTGAGGATAAATAATTTTTACTCGAGCTTTGCACCTACTTGGTTACTCGAGCCACCCCACAAAATAATCACAAAATAACCAGAAAATAACAAAATGCCCCCGCATTCCAGCTCGAGCGGGGGTATTTTGTGGGGTTAGATCTATTTTTTGCGCCCAAACAACCCACTCAAAAAGCCACCTTTTTTCTCGGCAGGTTTGTTCTCGGATGCAGCGGGAGCGGGGGGGGGCGTGCGGGCATTGGAACCCCCATGCCGTCCGGTATTTTTTGGATCGGCCTGAGCTGCGTTTTGATCAAATTTATCTCGAGCCACAGCATAGTCTTCGATAGCGGTATCTGCCAAGCCAGGAATGTGTGGGGTTTCATCGTCCCAGTCCAGCAATTCGGGGGGTGGAACGTAGTGTTCTTTGCCGCCTAAGCGGGTCAGCGCCTTGAGCAAACTGGTATACAGTTCGGAAGCCGTGGGCCGCTCGAGGGGCTGCTTAGAGAGCGCCTTTTCCAGATCGCGCAGAGTGCTTTTGGGCAACTCGGGAACCCTCGAGGCCAAAGACTTGGGGTATTGGGTCAGGTGGGCTACCATCAACGCCTCGTAGGTATCCCCATCGAAGGGGCGGTTGCCATAAAGCAATTCATAGATAAAAATACCCAAACTATAAACATCGCTGGCAAAGCTCGAGCCATTGCCTTGATACACTTCGGGAGCCATATAAAAAGGACTGCCTGCGGTCACATTTTGGTTTCCAGTTCGCACCGCGACTCCAAAATCTCCCAAATAAACATTGCCTTCCTTGATAAAAATATTGGCGGCCTTGATATCTTGGTGAATGATATTTTGACCATGGACGTAGGCTAGTGCCGAAGCAATTTGGGTGGCGTAGCGCAGCCCTGTCACCAAATCGACCTTGCCTTTGTGGGCCATCACTTGATCGAGGCTGCTTTCAGCAAAGTATTCCAGACACAAATAGGCATCGGGGCCAGAAGGTACGCCACTATGTGCCTTGACCACATTAGGATGATCGAGCTTGACCGATAAATTGACTTCGGTGGCAAAGCGGTTGGCCTGCTCGGGATCATTGCGAACATCCTCTCGAGGGATTTTAAGGGCTACTTCTTTCTTTTGTACATCAAGGGCCAGGTACACCAAAGAACTTTTACCCGTGCCAATCAGATAGTCTATTTTAAAGTCCTTGATGGACACCTGAACACCACCTTATTTTTGGTTATGCTTGCTGAGTTTTGGTTATGCTTGCCCAGCTTTTTGACTGAGTTGTTTAGGTTGAGTTGTACTTTTTGAGTCGTACTTTTGAGTCGTACTTTTCTGCTGGGATCGGCTTCGAGATAACTTTTATTCTACAAGCCCCGCTTGTCAATTTCTCTACTCTCGAGCTGTTCTTACCCTCTATTCTTGCCCTGTATTCTTGACCTGTATTCTAAACCAATTCTAAAAGAGAAGCGCAAAAATTTTCACAGCGCACTCAGGTCAATCTGCTCAGCCTAATTTGTTCAGCCTGATTTACTCAGGTCAATTTACTCAAGCCAAGTGCAATACCCTTGGGAAATTCTTGGCCCACCCGCTCGAGGGACTTTTGGGCGGTCAGATCGACCATTTTGCGAAAGGCCATGCCGCCCCATTTTTCGCCTGCGGGCATGTCGATGTGAATATCCACCTCGAGGGAATAGTGAAGTTCACCTGGCAGAGCGCTGCCCACCCCCGAAATTCCTGCCCAAGTTTTGCCAGGCAGGGTCATGGCGTGCAACTTGGCCCCTTGCGCGGTTGGCTCGAGGCGGCTTTGAAAAGGAAACACCAATTCGCCCAGCATGGGAACCGAAAAATGAAGTTCGGCCTTGACCGTTTTTTGCCCATTTGTTTCCAGTATCTCGAGGTTGCGAATAAAAGATACTTCGTTTAGCCCCAGTTGGGGCGCTTGCAAATAGGCAATGGTCTGTAGGGGGGTGTGGCTCGAGGGGATTTGGAAGCGTTCTTGAAAGCTGAGTTTCATGTTTAATCTTCCATCCATTCCACACGGTAATTATGTTCTTGCATTGCGGCTTGTACCTCGGCATCACTGAGGGTGTGTAACCTCGAGCGGTGGGCAAAAAGTGGCGTACTGGAGGCATAGCCCACCCGAATGACCAGGGCTTCGCTATCTTCGTCTTTACCCATTTTCCAAACCAAATGCCCCGCCAAGGTCTCGAGCGCTCGCTCGAGTTCGGATTGTTCGGATTGTTCCGATACAGGGGATGGATCTGATGAAAGGTCAAATGAATCTGGCATAGGATTTAGTTTACCCGCTGAGCTGGCTCCAAAACTGTCACAAAGATCGGAAAACCCTCGAACTGTGCCGACAGGCGGTGTCGGGTGGCTCCCTCGAGCCTGCGGCGCTGGCGTGGGGTCAACTCGGAAAGAACTGTCCCGCTTTGGAGCAATTCCTGCTGTACCAAACGCTCGAGGGTGGCTTGTTGCTGCTGCAATGCTGTGCGGTTTTGGTACATAGCATACCAATGTAGGTAGCGCTCGAGGGCCGTCGCAATAATTTTTTGAGCTTGCGGTATTTTGCTGGCCCGCGCGTGCAGGTTGCGCTCCACAATCGAGGTCAGGTCATCCAGGTTGTACAAATAGGCTCCCTCGAGGTGGCCCACTTCGGGGTCGATGATGCGGGGGACGCTGATGTCGATTAAAAACATGGGGCGCTCGAGGCGCTGCTCGAGGGCGTGGCGCACACGGTGGGGCTGAATCACATAGTGCGGGGCAGCGCTCGAGGCGATTACCACATCGGCATGGGGCAGCACTTCACACAAACGGTCTACCGCACAGGCTTTGCCGCCCCACTGATCCGCCAGTTTTTGAGCGCGTTCCACCGTGCGGTTGACCACATACACTTCGGCAATGCCTTTGGCCTTGAGGTGGGTCAGGGTAAGCTCGGCGGTTTCACCCGCACCCACCACCATTGCAGTTTTGCCCGTCAGATCTCCCAAAATATCTTGGGCCAATTGCACCGCTGCGTAACTGACCGACACCGCCACATCGGAAATACCGGTTTGGTGGCGCACCTGCTTCCCCACCTCGAGGGCGCTTTGAAAGGCTTTGTTCAGCACACTGTGGGTGTGGCCTTGGCTATGCGCGGTTTGCCAGGCACGGCGCACCTGACCCAAAATCTGGGTCTCGCCCAGCACCAAACTGTCCAGGCCGCTCGAGACTTGATACAAATGCTCGAGGGCGTGCCTACCTTGGTAGCAATACAAATAGGGCCGCATGGACACGCCCCAAGCTCCTTCAAAAGCCGCAAGCGCGTCGCCCTGCACCCCCGCAAAATAGACTTCGGTACGGTTGCAGGTGGAAAGCAGCACCACCTCGAGGGCGTGTTTGCGAAGATGCTCGAGCAGCCCTGCCATTTCGCTATCGCGCATTGCAACCCGCTCGCGGATGGACAGCGGCGCACTTTTATGATTGACTCCCACCACGGTAATCACGGTGTTTTGAGTTGAGGTGTGCGGCAATACCTGAAAAAATCTATTTGGCATCTATCTGACTCCCAAAGTGTGGGCAATAGTCTGAGCAATTTCTGTTTTCAGTAGCTCGAGGGGAACCGCCCGTTCTGCCGCGCCCAAAGTCAAAATCTGGCGGCGTTGTGCTGTCCAGTCTTGCA
>JANYFS010000404.1 GCA_025359705.1 Deinococcales bacterium
TTTTTCTTGGCAATCGTTTTGCTTGGCTTTGTTTCCCTAATTGGCTTGCCCGTAAATCTGTTGCCCAAACTGACCGTACCTGTGTTGCAGGTCAGCACCGAATTTGCGGGTGCGACCCCCAGCGATGTGGAACGGCGGGTCAGCAAAGTGGTCGAAGATGCGGTTGCCAGTGCGGACGGTGCCTCGAGCGTGACCTCGAGCAGTTATTCGGGTTTCTCGAGCGTGGTGGTTAACTTCCGCGACAACATCAACATCGATGCCGCCGCCAACGATCTGTCGCAGCGGGTGCAATCCATTCGGGATAGCCTGCCCAGCGGGGCCAAAGCCCCCACCGTAGAAAAATTTGACCCTGGGGCCGAACCGATCCTGACCTTTGCCGTCACTCAAGACGGGGCCAGCCTGCTCGAGACTGCCGATTGGGTCAACCGCAACCTCAAACCTGTACTGGCACGGGTGGCGGGGGTGGCCCAAGTGAGGGTCAGTGGTGCGCCCAAACGGGAAATTAGTGTGGGGCTGGATACGGGCAAGTTGCAAGCCACCCCAATGACCGCCCAGCAGGTCGCGCAGGCCATTACCGCCAGCGCCCCCGATGTGGCAGTGGGGCGGATCAGCAGTGGCAGCCAAAATGCCGACTATGCCAGCCGAAATATTCTCTCGAGCGTGTCAGACATCGAAAACCTGTTGATCGAACCGAACAGCGGCCTGCACCTCTCAGACATCGCCACGGTGCGCGACCAAAGCGCCACCGCCACAGGAATCACTCGAGTGAACAGCGAAAGCGTGATTTTGGTCAGTATCCGTAAAAGCTCCACCAGCAACACCGTCACCACCTCGAGGGATACCAAAGCCGCACTGCAAAAATTTACTTTCCCCGCAGGCATTCGCTACAAAATCACCACCGACAACGCCAAATCGATCCAAGGCAGCGTAGACGACACCGCCAAAGAAGCCTGGATTACTGCCATCGTGGTGGCGCTGGTCTGCTTGGTGGCTTTGGGCAAGCCCAATACCGCGCTGGCAGTGGTTTTGGCGATTCCTATTTCGCTGGCGGCGGCTCCGTTGGTCTTTCAGTTGCTGGGTTTTAGCCTGAACATCATCAGTTTGTTGGCCCTGATTGTGGCGATGGGTATTGTGGTCGACGACTCGATTGTGGTCGCGGAAAATGTGGAGCGCTATCACAAAATGGGCCTTCCGATGTACGAAGCCGTGCTGCGCGGTACCTCCGAGATCTTTAGTGCGGTCTCTGCCGCTACTTGGTCGCTGCTGGCAGTGTTGCTGCCGATCAGCTTTTTGCCTGGTTTGGTGGGTCAGATTTTTAAAGAATTCGGGCTGGGCCTCGCTGCCGCCATCTTTTTCTCTTGGCTCGAGGCGATTTTTTTCCTGACTGTGCGGATGGCCTACACCCCCGAAGCCAAAGCCGCCCCCCGCTTGCTCGAGGTTTTGGCTTCGCCCAAAAGCAGTGCGCTGTGGGCCTGGCAGGTTTGGCGCAAACCTTTGGGACTTATTGGGTTGTTGGTGTTTGTGGGGGTGTCATTCAGCCTTTTTGGAATGATGGGTTTGCTGGGGATTCTGGCCTATATCCCCTTGCTGGCGATTTTTCGCTATGTCACTCGAGCGGTTTTGGCGGTGCTGGGCGGCACCGTGCAGGTGTTGCATAACCTCAGCGAAACCCTTTTTACCGCCCTGAGCAAAGGCTATGTGCGTACCCTCGAGTGGAGTCTCAAACGCTCGTGGTTGATTTTGCTGGGCGCGGGTTTGTTTTTTGCCAGCTTGCTGGTGGTCTTGCCCCAAACCTCTTTTGTATTCACCCCTAAACAAGACGATGGTGCGATTGGCATCAATATTCGTTTGCCCGAAGGGACTTCTTTGGCAGAAACTGACCGCGTGGTGCAGCAGGCCGAACAGCGTTTGAGGAAAAACCTTGCGGTACAGTGGATTCAAAGCGATACTTCGAGCGGCAACAGTTATATTTCGGTGCAATTGCTGGAGAAAAAGCAGCGCGAAGGTATGGATGCATTTTTGCCCAAATTGCGGCTCGAGCTAAGCAAGGTATTCCAGCCCTATCCCGAGGTCGAATGGGATGCCAGCAGCCTCTCGAGCGGAGGTAACGGCAATGGTTCCGACCTGAGCATCAATGTGCAAGCCCTAGACAATGATGTTTTGACTGCGCGGATGCCCCAAATCCTCGAGACGTTGCGGGCGAATCCAGCGGTGGCCTCGGTGCGCTCGAGCTTTAGTGATACCAACCTCGAGCGGATTTTTGTTCCCAACCCCGCCCAATTAGTCGGCACGGGCCTGACTGCCGAGCAGGTCGCCAATACCTTGCAAAGCTTTGTAGACGGGGTTCCTGCGGGAAACCTGCGGGATCGCGGCGAAAATATCCCCATTCGGATCAAACCACTGGGAACCCTAGACGAATCCCGCTTGCTGGCGATGCCCATTTTTGCCCCCACTTTGGCAAGCAACCTGCCCTTGTCCGACTTGGGCGCGTTCCAAATCCGCCAAGCTCCCGCCACCATCAGCCGCAGCAACAAATCTTACAGCGCCACGCTGTACATCAATAAAAAACCCTCGAGCGGTGATATTTTGAAATTGCAAACCTCCCTCGAGGACAGCCTAAAGAGCAAAAAACTGCTGGACGATCAAGTGAAACTGGGTGCAGCGGCGACTTTTCCGATGCCGACCTGCTGGGCAAACTGCTGATCTACGGCCCCATTGCCCTGGCTTTGGCGGCCCTGCTGAACTTTTTGGTGCTGGCCTCGCAATTCAATTCGCTGCGCTACCCCATTTACCTACTGATCCCCGCTCCACTTGCCATGACGGGGGCCATCTGGACGTTGTACTTTTTTGGCACGAGCATGGATGTGATCGCCATTTTGGGCATGGCTATTTTGATCGGTCTGGCTGCCAAAAACGCCATCTTGCTACTCGAGTTTGTTTTGGCAAAAATCAAACAGGGTCTCGAGCTAAAAACCGCTTTGCTTGAGGCGGCAAGGGTGCGCCTGCGCCCCATCCTGATGACTACCCTCACCATCATTGCTATCAGTATCCCCCTGATTTGGGGGGGTGGAACAGGGGCAGAACTGCGTTTGGGTCTAGGAATCGTGATTTTGGGCGGAGTGATTTCCAGTACCTTCCTCACTTTGTTTGTGATTCCCGCAGCTTTCTATATCTTTGAACGCAAACGCCTCGAGCGCAAAGAGAAAAACGCAATTCAAGATAGCTTTCAAGATAGCTCTCAAGATGTGGAAAAACTGCAATTGACTTAAAAATATTTTTCCTCGAGCCACAAAAAAGGCGCAATTCTTTAAAGTTGCGCCTTTTGATTTTTTGAGAGCGTACCACTCGAGCTTATAGATCTTTGCGCTCAAAAATAAATAAGCCTGTGGCTACAATCCCTACCGCATACAGCAATAAAATCACCAAAGCCTTTAATAAATTTTCGGGGGCAGCCACATATGCCTCGAGGTAAGTGGTCAACAACCAATCGTTGATGGCAGGGAAGACCACCAACAAACGCATGATATTTAGGGTGGCAATAGTAGCCAGTGCAGCGGCGGCAGTATTTAAATACACCACTGAAAAGAGCAAAGCAAGTGCGGCAATAGGGGCCAGTGTGATGCCCGCAATAAAGTACGCCTTAAAGATCTCGAGCAGTGCTTGCCCAATGCCCAATACACCTGAACCTATAAAACCCCCTTCGCCAAAACCCGTACCTCCAATAAACTCCTCGAGGCCAAAGCGTGCGCCTGCCAGCAGACTCGAGAGCATTAACACCAGCAGCAAAATAAAGGGGTATAGCATAGCAACCAAATACTTAGCTCCCAACACTTTATAGCGCTCGATGGGCCTTAACAACATTGGTGAAAGCGTACCTGCTGCAACCTCTGCCCCCAATAACTCGGCAGCGGTCATGCCAACCAGCAGCGGCAAAATAAACTGCATCACAGTTAGCAATGCAAGCGCGGGCATTTGCCACATACTGATCAGGACTAATTTATAGATTTGCTGCACCGCAGGAGCCAAGCTCCAAATCCAAGGTAACACAAACAAAATGGTCATTGCAATACGAACCGAGCGATAACCTAACAACTTACGAAACTCGAGCAGAATTAGACCAAACACGTAGGACTCCAAGTGAAAGATTGAGGACGAGTAGCGCTTTGCACTCGAGAGGGCGAGAAAAGGCTCGAGGGTAATAGGGTAATAGGGTAAGAAAATGATCTTTTAATCTTTAATCTTTTAATCTTTTGTGGGGACGAGCTTCAAACCTGCCCAAAACGCCAAATAAAAATCACCCTCGAGCCAAGCAATCTTTATCTTTACATCTTTTACGAATAACGAACAACAAACAACGAACAACGAACAATGAACAATGAACAACGAACAACGAACAATGAACAACGAACAACGAAACCCCTATAAAGCAAAGGGTTGCTCCACCCGTTCCCGATAATAATCATACAAATCAAACAAATCGGGGGCCACTTCATAGATGCGGAGGTTTTGCTCGATCAGCCTCGAGAGGGCGCTCGAGATGTCATTTTCCGAGTCCAGGTGGGCGATGGCGTATTCCGCTCGAGTGTAGACGCGGCGCACAAAAGGTAGGGTTTGCAGGGCGGCGGCGGCGCGTTGGGGGTCATCTACCCGAAATTTGAAGGCGGTTTGGCGTTCGCGCAAATCGATTTGATCCACCAAACGGCCCCCACTGAGGATGCCCACGGTGTCGGTGTATTGGGCCACTTCGCGCAAGTGGTGGGTGGATAAAATCACCGATTTACCTGCCGCCGCCATCGAAGACAAAATGCGGTGAATCAGCCCAATGCCCAGTGGATCGAGGCCCGAGGTGGGTTCATCCAAAATCAGCACATCGGGATCGGCAAGGATGGCGGCGGCAACCCCCAAACGCTGGCGCTGGCCCAACGAATACTCGCCCACTTTGCGGTCAGACATGCGGTGAATCTCGAGCAGAGAAAGCACCTCGCGGATGCGGTCTGGAGCAACTCGAGTGGCGTTGGGGGCTTGGGAGGCCATCAGTGCGTGTGCCTCGAGGTTTTGCCGACCCGTCAGGTGGCGGTAAAAGGCGGCGGGGGCTTCCACCACTGCGCCCAGTTTGGCCCGCGCCGCAGTGCCTTGCAGGTACACATTTTTACCGCTGATCAGCACATTGCCGCTGTCGGGAAAAGCCAGGCCCGTCATGCAGCGGATCAGGGTGGTTTTTCCTGCACCGTTGGGGCCAGTCAGGGCGTAAACCTCGCCTGGTTCGATCACCATATTGATTTGTTCAAAGATGGTATTTTTGCCGTATTTTTTGCTCAGATTCTCCACCACAATGTGGGCGGTGGATTTATCCTTGCTGGCAATCAAAGTATGTTGGGGTCTGGAAGAAGTCACGGATTGCATCCTAACAAAAAGCCAACCAAAACACACTCGAAAATTCCGCACCGCACGCTTACAGTGGTTCTCATCAACCTATAGGGTCAAACCTCGAGACAAATTATGTGAGCCAAGGCCGCCCAGCAGCAATCTATTTTGAGGGACAAGCAAATGCGGGTAACACAATCACATGCGTGGTGGTGTCCACATTTGAAGAACTGCGGAACGTCTGAATTTGAAAATTGGCACCTTGTGGGCCACAATACTCGCGCCGTAAGGCATCTTTTGCGGTAGGGATGGCTTTAAATTCAGGAAATTGCTGGGCCGATAATTTAGACCATTTTTCCCAGAAATCAGTGGGTGGTGTTTTTAGCGTTCCGCATAGGAGCTGATCGCAGGAATAAAATTCGACTTTGAGTTGTAAAAGTAATTTCCAAATACTAGAAGATATATCTTTTTTATAGCTTGCGTTTATTTGACGGGTAGGAAGACCAAAACGTCCATCAATCACATCAAAAATAGGATTCCTTTTGGCATTTTTTGCCGCATCCATTTCCAGCCTCGACATCCGCAAAGTGAACAAACGAGGTGGATAAGTGGCATTAAAATTTTCCAAATCACGCCTGAAGATCTGAAAGCGAATAACCGCAGCAGATGAACCATCAAATGATTTTTTAAAGAAACTCAACAATTTGTCATTTATCTTACTATTTTTTAAATCGAAGTTTTGTTTTGGTAAAATAGTTGCCGAATAGTCAATTCCAAAACCCTCAACTTGGTTGCCACTCCCTGTATTACGAACCTCAAAATCAGGGAAAATGGTAGCAAACAGATTCTTGACCATAACCCGATCTGTTTCCAAGCCATAGCTGGGAGTACCATAAAGATAGGGGATATTGATATTTTTGGTGTCCGAAAACCCCACGGTTTTCTTGAAGGATTTTCCGAGGGGTTGCCGAACAGCATTCAAAAGAATGGGTTTGACGGCAACTTTTTCTTGTTTAATTGCAAATGTCGAAAAAAATTCAATCTTAATCTGATTTACTCCAGCAATCACAGATACACGATTCAAAAACCGATCAATTTTACTCAAAAAAATAGGATCTTTGGGTTCAAAGGCCGATTTTGAGTAATCAAAAATGAAATACTCAAATACTCCTTTAGGCTTAATCGACCAACTGGGGATGTCGGCATATTGAAATTCTGTAGAAATTTGGTTTCGGACTAAGATCTCATTGATTTCGTCCTGCGTCCCTATATTTTGAGCGGAGGCATCGCTCGGTAAAACCCCCAAACTCATGAGTAATCCAATGTGCAATGCACTCCAACGCCCTCGAACCTGCTTGAAAATTCTCTTCATAAACCTAGTCTATCTCAATTGGACAAGCATTCGGAAGCCACCGTTCCAAAGTCCCCACACCTCTTCCACCCGCGCTCTCACCCTCGAGCGGACTGCTAGACTAGAGATTCACGGTGGCTGAGTCACCCACAAAGGAAGGATCTCTATTTTTTACCAATACCAAATGCAAAACGGCCTGATGTTGTTGGGCGAAAGACTCGAGGCCAGCAGCGTTTCTTTTGAATTTCGGCTGCCCTGCGGCTCGAGCGGAGACACCATTCCAGGGCAGGCTTTTGCCCTCGAGAACTGGTTGTACAAAGGGGCAGGGGCATATTCGGCGCGGGGTTGGGCGGCGGCCTTGGACAGCTTGGGAGCGCAGCGCATCGGGGGGGTGGGCCTCGAGTCCACCCGTGTGGGCGCAACCGTTTTGCCCGAAGATGTAGGCGCGGCCCTCGAGCTATATGCCGATTTGATTTTGCGCCCGCAGTTAAACGCTGCGGATCTAACCCCCATCCTCGAGCTGGCCCGTCAAGATTTGGAATCGCTCGAGGAAAGCCCCGCCGATCTGCTGTTTAGCGAACTGCGTTTGCGGAGTTTTTCCAGTTCCCACCGCTACGCGGCGCAAGGAAACCTCGAGTCTTTGGAAGTGCTGGGGAGAGCGTTGGGGCCAAATATTGTGCGTCAAGCACGAAAGCGGTATACCCCAAAAGGGGCCATTTTGAGCATTGCGGGGAATTTTGACTGGGACGAAGTGCGGGTCACACTCGAGCGACTTTTTGGCGATTGGCAGGGTACAAGCGTTGCTCAAATTCCTGCGGTTGCCAACCCGCCTTTTTCCGACCACCTCGAGCAAGAAAGCCACCAAACCCATTTGGCCCTGCAATATCGCGGCGAACACCCGCACAGCCCCGATTGGTACACCTTCAGCGTTCTGGTCAGCATGTTGTCGGGTGGCTCGAGTTCGCGGCTTTTTCAAGAAGTGCGGGAAAAGCGCGGCTTAGCCTACAATGTTGCCGCCTCGAGCCAGCGGATTGGGCAATTGGGTGTGCTGTGGGTGTATGCAGGAACCACCTTTGAGCGTGCGGCTGAAACCTTGGCAGTTTTACGGCTCGAGGTGGAACAGATCAGCCAAAACATCCGAGATCAGCACATTGGACAAGCCGAACTCGAGCGGGCCAAAATGGGTTTGTTGAGCAGTTTATTGCAATCAAACGAATCCCCCCGCTCGAGGGTTTCGGCACTCAGCCAAGATTTTGCCGTGTTGGGCCGTGTGCGCCCCATTTCCGAAATCGAAGCCGCCTTGCATCATGTTTCGCTCGAGCATCTACAAAATTACCTCGCTCGAGACCCGCTAGGTCAACCTTCACAGCTTACTTTGGGGGTAAACAATGTCTAAATCCGATCAATCTAAGATCATTAAGTCTGAAAATTCACCAGAAATAAGCAAGGTTGAGATCAGTAAAGCTGAAATAAATCAGCCCAAAGTGAATCATCTGGTGGCAAATCGGTCTTTATCCCAAGAAATTAAATCGCCAAAATCTTATCTAAAAGAATCCAATCCTAAAGCATTGAATTTAAATGAATTGAATCTAAACGAATCCAACTCGAGCGAAACTCAACCTTATGAACCCAACTCGAGCGAAACTCAATCCTATGAACCTAACTCGAGCGAAACGAATCTAAGCGAAACGAATCTAAATGAACCCAACTCCAATCAGCTCGAGGTTGAATTGACCCAAGATTTTTGGCAGGCCAAAGGGCAAAACGGTTTGACGGTTTTGGCAGAATATCGCCCGCATAGCCGCAGTTTTTCGGCGGGTTTTTTTGTAAATACTGGCTCCAGAGACGAACCCCAGGGCCTCGAGGGGGCGGCGCATTTTTTGGAGCATTTGATGTTTAAGGGCAATGCCAAAATGAACGCGCTCGAGTTGAATCGGCGTTTTGATGCCCTGGGTGCGGACTACAACGCCTTTACCGACCATGAGATGACTGCCTATCACGCGGTAGTTTTGGCAGATCAGGCCGAGGGTTTGCTGGAATTGCTGTTCGAGCTGATGCAACCCCAGCTCGATCCTTCTGAAGTTGAACTCGAGCGGCAAGTCATTCTCGAGGAAATCGAAATGTACGACGATTCCCCAGACTCGAGGCTGTTTGATGCCCTGAGAGCGCATTACTACGGCGATCACCCCTTGGCTCACCCCATTTTGGGAACCCGCCACAGCGTAGCGAATTTGACTTTGCAGCAGCTCGAGCAACACCGCAAAACCCACTATTCACCCGATCAGCAGGTTTTGGTTTTGTGCGGAAACTTCGATAAAACCCAGATTTTGGCACACCTCGAGCGCTTAATTGGCCCGATTACCTCGCTTAGCGCGATTGACTCAAGGGCTTTAGATCCAGATACATCACAACAGCAACAGCTTTTGAATTTAGAGGAAACAAACACACATCAAGCAAAGCATTTTGACGAATTCCCCTCGAGATCTCAAATTCCCCCGCTCAATCTCTTTGATGCTCGGCTTAAACGAATGCACCTCGGTCTGATGCTGCCCGCACCGCTTTTAACCGATCCACTCAGTGGCGCGGCCCAAGTGCTTGCCGAAATTTTGGGCGGCGATACCGGGCGGTTCTAT